>JBDZVC010000099.1:0-13354 GCA_040255475.1 Phyllobacteriaceae bacterium
GTTCGCGACTTCGACGGGCTTGACCTGAAGCTGGTAAACCCGTTTGAAAAGGCCGATTGAGCGGCCGGAAGCTGTTCACTCGCGCTTTTGTAATCACCCGGACGGGCATATGCCGCTTCGCATCGTCTTCATGGGCACGCCGGATTTCGCGGTGCCGACGCTCCGCGCGATCGCCGGGGCCGGACATGAGATCGCCGCTGTCTATACGCAGCCACCGCGCCCCGGCGGTCGGCGTGGACTGGAGCCTGTTCCTTCGCCGGTAGAGCGCGCGGCGCGGGAACTCGGTGTGGAGGTGCGCACGCCCCTGTCGCTCAGGAATGAAGTGGAGCAGGAGGCCTTCCGCATACTTGGCGCCGATGCGGCGGTGGTCGTCGCTTATGGCTTGCTGCTGCCGAAGCCCGTTCTGGAGGGTACGCGGCTTGGCGCCTTCAACGGCCATGCCTCGCTCCTGCCGCGTTGGCGCGGCGCTGCGCCCATCCAGCGTGCCATCATGGCCGGCGATGCGGAGACCGGCATGATGGTGATGAAGATGGATGAGGGTCTCGACACGGGTCCGGTGGCGCTGACGGAAAAAGTCACGATCCATCCCGACATGACGGCCGGCGAACTGCATGACGAGCTGATGGAGGTCGGTGCGGGACTTATGGTGCGCGCACTGCTGGCGCTCGAAGAGGGAAGCCTGCCGCTTTCACCGCAGCGAGCAGAGGGCGTCACCTATGCGAAGAAGATCGAGAAGGGCGAAACACGTGTCGACTGGACGCGGCCGGGATGGCAGGTGCACAACCACATACGCGGCCTCTCGACCTTTCCCGGCGCCTGGTGCGAGATGTCCATCGGCGGCAGGGCGGAGCGCGTGAAACTGTTGCGCTCGACCCTCGGTGAGGGCAACGGATCGCCGGGTGCGGTACTGGACGATTCGCTGACGATTGCCTGCGGCGAGGGCGCGGTGCGCCTTGAGGAACTTCAGCGGGCCGGCGGCAAGGCGCTTCGTGCGGCCGATTTCCTCCGCGGTGCGAAACTGGAAAAGGGAATGGTGATCTCATGAGCATGCTGTCGATCCGCGCGGCCACGCCGCGCGACCGGGACGCGATCCGCAAGGTCGAGGAGCGCGCCTTCGGTCAGGCGGGCGAAGCGAGGCTGGTGGATGCGCTAGTCGCTGCCGGTGACGCGGTCGTCGAGCTTGTCGCCGAAGACGAGGGCCAGATCATCGGTCATATCCTTTTCTCGCGCCTCTTCGTGGAGGATGGCGGGAAGGAATTCGTGGCGGTTGCGCTGGCGCCGCTCGCGGTAGAGCCTTCCTTCCATCGCTCAGGCATTGGTGGCGCGCTGATCCGCGAGGGACATGTCAGGCTGAAAGCGGCGAACGAGACGCTTTCCGTCGTGCTTGGCGATCCGGCCTATTATGGCCGCTTCGGCTACATCCACGCGCGGGCAGCCGGTTTCGAGAGCGAATATCAATGTGACGCCTTGCAGGCACTCGCCTGGGGCCAGGCACCGGAAACGGGCCGCCTCGTCTATCCGTCCGCCTTTTCGACCGAACTGGCAGCCTGAACGGCGGGTGAAGCGTGCCGCGCTATCGCCTCGACATAGAATATGACGGCAGCCCTTATGCCGGTTGGCAGCGGCAGAACGGCCAGCACACGGTGCAGGCCGCGCTGGAGCAGGCGGTCGCTGCGTTCTGCGGCGAGGAAGTGTCGCTGCGCGGCGCCGGCCGCACCGATGCCGGCGTCCATGCGCTGGGACAGGTGGCGCATCTCGATCTCATTCGGGACTGGCCCGCGGACACGGTGCGCGATGCCGTGAACGCGCATCTGACGAGTGCCGGCGAAACGGTATCGGTGCTGGCGGCTACTCTCGTCGGAGACGATTTCGATGCCCGTTTCTCTGCGCTCCGCCGGCATTATCTTTATCGCATCGTCAACCGCCGCGCGCCGCTGGCATTGGCCCGTCGGCAGGCATGGTGGGTACCGAAACCGCTCGATGCGGAAGCGATGCACGAGGCGGCGCAGGCGCTTGTCGGGAAGCATGATTTCACCACTTTCCGTTCGGTACAGTGTCAGGCGAAGAGCCCGGTCAAGACGCTCGACCGTCTCGACGTGACGCGCGTAGGCGAGGCGATCGAGTTCCGCGCGACGGCGCGCTCCTTCCTGCACAATCAGGTGCGCTCCATGGTCGGCACACTGAAGCGGGTTGGAGAAGGCGCATGGAGTGCCGCCGATGTGAAGGCCGCTCTCGAAACATGTAACCGTTCCGCCTGCGGACCCGTCGCGCCGCCCGACGGGCTCTATCTGGTGAAGGTCGATTACTGATCTTCTTGCGGCCGATCTTGCCGTTTTCTCAGGTCAGGCCGAGCAGCCATTGCAGGACGAGCAGAATGACGATGGAAGCGACCAGCATGCCCGCATAGACGGCGCTGGCGACCGTCGCGCCCTTGCCGATCGCCACGTTGGTCATGCGCCAGACGAAGATCTGCGAGGCAATGAAGATCACCATCGACAGGAACCATGCCAGATCGGTCGCGTCCGGCAGGATAAGGAGAAGTGCGGCCGGTGGCACCATCAGCCATGCGACGATGGCTGTCGCCCAGTTGCTGGCTACGACATAGTGGACGTAGCGCTCGGCGAGCCTGACCGTCGGCGCCACGGCCGCGAGGCCGGCGAGCGGTATCAGCCAGGCTGCGAAGTCGATGACGGCCAGCCGGATGAAAATGGCGAAGCGGTCGTTGAAATCGACTGCCAGGTCGCCATAGCTGTCGGCGATCGTGACCCAGTTCACGATCAGCGCAGGCAGCGCTACCACGATGGCGAAAAACGAATTCCAGAAACCGTCGACCGACAGGTCCAGTTCCTTGAGACCGTCGGCCTTGCCGAGCATCATGCGCCAGGCACCGTGAAGGTACTGTTGGATTTCCTCGGCCGTCGGCATTTTCAGTGCAGCCAGTCGCTCAGGAAGCGTTGATAGATGCGCGTCAGCGTCTCCAGATCGTCAAGCGACACCCGCTCATCGACCATATGCATGGTCTGGCCGACAAGGCCGAATTCCAGCACGGGGCAGTAATCCTTGATGAAGCGCGCGTCGGACGTGCCACCCGAAGTCGAAAGCTCGGGCTGTTTTCCGGTGATGGACGAGACCGCGCCGGCGAAGGCGTCGATCAGGTGCTGGTCGCGGGTAAGGAAGACCGGGCTCGGCCGGTCGCGCCATTCGATCTCGAAATCGAGCGGGGTTCCGTTTGGCCGGAGGTTCGTGGCGGCGCGGTCGAGTCGGTTGCGAATCTCGGCCTGCAGCCGCTTCGCATCCCATAGGTCGTTGAAGCGGATATTGAACGAGGCGGTCGCGCTTGCCGGTATGACATTGGTCGCCTTGTTGCCGACGTCGATGCTGGTCACTTCGAGATTGCTCGGCTGGAAATCCTTCGTGCCCTCGTCGAAGGGAGGATGCATGAGCGCGCCGGCCAGCGCCACGATTCCGGGAAGCGGATTGTCGGCGAGATGCGGGTAGGCGACATGGCCCTGCCGGCCATGCACGGTGATCGTTCCCGACAGCGAGCCGCGCCGGCCGATCTTGATCATATCGCCGAGCACATTCGGGTTGGTCGGCTCGCCGACGATGGCGCCGTCCCATTTCTCGCCCTTCGCCGCCGCCCAGCCGAGCAGCTTGACGGTGCCGTTGATGGCCGGACCTTCCTCGTCGCCGGTGATGAGAAGCGAGATCGAACCCTTGGGCCGGCCGTGCCTCGCGATGTGCCGCGCCACCGCCGCGACGAAGCAGGCGATGCCGCCCTTCATATCGACCGCGCCGCGCCCGTAAAGGAAGCCTTTTTCGGTCTCCGCCGCGAAGGGCGGATGTGCCCACGCAGCCTCGTCGCCCGGCGGCACGACATCGGTATGGCCGGCGAACATGAGATGTTTTCCATTGCCGTCCAGCCGCGCGTAGAGGTTCTCGATGTCGGGCGTGCCGTCCTCGGAAAAGACCGGACGCTCTATCCTGAAGCCAAGCGGCTCCAGCATGGCGGCAAGCGCCGCGAGCGCCCCTGCGTCGGCCGGCGTCACGGAAGCGCAGCGGATCAGTTCGGCGAGGTTGGAGGCGGGATCGGTAGGGCCGTTCATGGCGGCGATGGATAGTCGAATCGTCCGGGCGTGTCACGATTGAATTATCGGCCAGGGCGGTCGGCGAGGCATGGTCGGTAGCCGGCGAACCAGGTGCATGGAACGATTTCGCCGCTGCCGCATTTCAGTCAAATAATGACACGTAATAATTGCGGAGTGTAGGGTGGCTCGCTTTTCCGCCGTCGTGCTCGCGCTGGTCGGTGTGGTGCTGTTCTGCGGCGGCGTCTGGCTGATCGCACTTGGCGGCTCGTGGTACTACGCCATTGTCGGGATCGGTTTCCTCCTGACCGCCTATTTCCTCTGGCGGCATTCCCCTACAGCTCTGTGGGTCTATGCGCTGGTCACGTTCGGCTCATTGCTATGGGCCATCTACGAGGCCGGTTTCGACTGGTGGCGCTTGGCGCCGCGCGGTGACATCATCATCCTGATCGGCATCTGGCTCCTGATGCCGTGGGTGACGCGCGAGTTGCGCAATCCCGAGCGCCCGCGCCACGCTTCCGCCTTCAGTTGGAACGGCCTGCCGCTGACGGCGGCGGTCGTCGCCGGTATCGCGGTCGCCGCTTATGCGATGGCGACGCCGACCAACGATCTTTCCGGCTCGCTGCCGACGGCTGCGGCCGACGAGGCCAAGCCAAATTCGATCATCCCGGACGGTGAGTGGCCGGTCTACGGCCGTACCAATGCCGGCCTGCGCTATTCGCCGTTGACCGAGATCACCCCGGCCAATGTCGCCGGACTGAAAGTCGCCTGGACCTATCACACCGGCGACATCCGGGGAGAAGGCGATCCGGTCGAGACGACCTACGAAGTGACGCCGCTCAAGATCGGAAAGACGCTCTATCTGTGCACCCCGCACGATGTCGCCATCGCCCTCGACGCCGATACCGGGAAGGAGCGCTGGCGCTTCGACCCCGGGATCGGCAAGAACATCAACCGCCAGCACCAGACCTGCCGTGGCGTCACTTACGACGCGCCGGCGTCGGCCGCCAGCGCCGCCACCTGCAAGACGCGCATCCTGCTGCCGACGTCGGATGCACGCCTCATCGCGCTCGACGCGGAGACGGGCAAGGTCTGCGAGGGCTTCGCTGACAAGGGCGTCATCGACCTCAAGGCGAACATGCCGGATTTGACTCCTGGCTTTTATTATTCGACCTCGCCGGTGATGGTCGCGCGCGGGCTGATCATCGTCGGCGGCGCGGTGAACGACAATGTCTCGACAAAGGAGCCGTCCGGCGTCATCCGTGCCTATGACGAAACAACCGGCAAGCTCGTCTGGAACTGGGACAGCGGCAATCCGAACGAAACCCAGCCGATCGCGCCGGGCAAGACCTATACGCATAATTCGCCGAACAGCTGGTCGATCCTGAGCGCCGATCCGGATCTTGGCCTCGTCTATGTACCGATGGGCAACGCGCCGCCCGACCAGTTCGGCGGCGACCGCAGCGCCAATGTCGAGAAATATTCCTCTTCCGTCGTCGCGCTCGATATCCTGACCGGGCAGGTGCGCTGGGTCTTCCAGGCGGTCCATCACGATCTGTGGGACATGGACATGCCGGCCCAGCCGGAACTGATCGACTGGCACGGGCCGAACGGCGTCGTGCCGGCGCTCCTGCAGGCCACCAAGCAGGGTGACATCTACCTGCTCGACCGCCGCACGGGGGAACCGCTCCTCCCGGTCACCGAGAAGCCGGCCCCGACGGGCGCGGCGAAGGGTGACAAGTCGGCTCCGACACAGCCCCGTTCGACGATCACCTTCAACCCGTCCCGGCTGACGGAAAGCGACATGTGGGGTGCCACCATGTTCGACCAGATGGCCTGCCGCATCCTCTTCCGTTCGCTGAATTACGATGGCCGCTACACACCGCCCTCGGTGAAGGGATCGATCATCTATCCGGGCAATTTCGGCACGTTCAACTGGGGTGGCGTCGCCGTCGATCCGGTCCGGCAGGTGATCTTCGCGACCCCGGTCTATCTCGCCTTCACCTCGACGCTTATTCCGCGTGCGAACGATACGGCGAACTACGTCTCGGACGGCAAGCCTGGTCTGAACGAGAACTACGGCGCCCCCTATGCCGCCAAGATGGAACCGTTCCTGTCGCCGATCGGCCTGCCTTGCCAGGCGCCGCCATGGGGCTATGTCGCAGGTGTCGACCTCAGAAGCGGCCAGACCGTCTATCAGCATAAGAACGGCACGGTGCGCGATCTCTCGCCACTGCCACTGCCTTTCAGGATGGGCGTGCCGGGTATCGGCGGGCCAATGGTGACGGCCGGCGGTGTCGCTTTCTACTCGGGCTCGCTCGACTACTATGCGCGCGCCTTTGATGTGACGACCGGCCGCAAGCTCTGGGAGGATCGGCTGCCGGCAGGCGGTCAGGCGACGCCCATGACCTATCAGGGCTCCGATGGCCGCCAATATGTGCTGATCGTCGCCGGCGGCCACGGCTCGACCGGCACCAGGGCGGGCGACGCCATCATCGCCTACGCACTGCCGAAGGGATAGCATTGGCGGTATATCCTTCGAGGCTCGCTTCGCGAGCATCTCAGGATGAGGACCGTGGGTATCGCTTCTCGTCCCGATGCGCAGTCCGTGCCAGCAAGGTTGTGACAGCAAGCGCCAACTTCCCTCATCTTGAGGTGCGAGCGAAGCGAGCCTCGAAGGATGCACCGCTGAACTTGTATCCGCCCAAACAGGCGCATTCATTTCCCTTCCACCGATAGTGCAAGGGCTGCACGCTTGACTTTCCGCTTCCGGCGGCTACACCGTTGCACACGATTGCAAAAGCGATTTCAGCGACAGGAAACGGGGCGGAGAGGTAAATGACGGTTCACGTGTCCGTCGACATTCAGTCCCGCTTCGAGCTCGCGAAGGAGATCGCGCGGGACGCTGGGGCGCTGGCGCTCGGCCATTTCAGGGCGCGCGACCGGCTCGTCGTCGAGAGCAAGGAAAATCTCCATGACATCGTCTCGGCTGCCGACCGCGGGGTGGAGGAACTCGTCCGCTCCCGCATCGCTACCGGCTTCCCCGGCGACGGCGTACTCGGCGAGGAATACGGTCTTGCTACCGGCCAGAACGAATATATCTGGGTGATCGATCCGATCGACGGCACCATTCCCTTTATAGCGGGCATGCCGTCCTGGTGCGTGTCGATCGCGGTGCTGAAAGGCGAAAAAATAGTCGTAGGCGCGATCTATGCGCCGGTGATCGACGAGCTCTACGCGGCGGGCGAGGGGCTTGGCGCGACGCTGAACGGCCGCCCGCTGGTCCTCGACGATACATTGACCATCAAGAACCGCACCATCGGCTTCGGTGCCAACCATCATGCCTCGCCGGAAGGTGTCGCCGGCTTCATCCGGCGGCTCCTGGAGGAGGGCGGCAATTTCATGCGCAACGGCTCCGGCGCGCTCACCCTTGCCTATGTCGCCGCGGGAAAGCTCGCCGGCTATTACGAGCCCTATATGCATGCCTGGGATTGCCTCGGCGGCTATTGCCTCGTCGCGGAAGCCGGCGGCTGGCACCTGCCGTTCCCGGTCGCGGATGGGGGCCTGACGAAGGGCGCAACCGTGATCGCCGCCGCTCCCGGCGCTATTGACGATCTGAGGCGGCTGGCCGGCGTTTAGGCGCTCTTATCTCGGCGAATTGGTGTACGCTCCGAAGCGGTTCGGCCCGGTATCGCCCGGATAGACGCACAGGAAGATGAAGACGAAATAGGAAACGACGGGCACGAGCAGCGAGACCGCGACGATACCCGGCTGGCCGAGATCGTGCAGGCGCTTGACGCCGAGCGTGATATTCGACCAGACCGACACGAGGAGCGCCACCCAGAAGATCGTAGCCAGCATCTCGCTCGAGCCGCTCGTCTCCGGCAGCAGCGTGAAACGGTAGAGCACGAAGGCCGGCACCAGTTGCGCGAACAGGCCGGCCAGGAAATAGGGCGCGCGCGAAAGCCGCCCCGAAACGCCGAAGAAGAGCCAGAGAAGCTGCTGCCTATCCAACGGGGCGACTCCCGCAGCGGTGTCGCAGCTGACGAGCCTTTGCCTCAATCACGGAGAAGCTCGTTGATCGAGGTCTTCGAGCGTGTCTTTTCGTCCACGCGCTTGACGATCACGGCGCAATAAAGCGAGGGTCCCCAGTTTTCGCCGGGGATGTTCTTGCCCGGCATGGTGCCCGCCACGACCACGGAATAGGGCGGCACTTCGCCGTAGAAGATCTCGCCTGTGGCGCGATCGACGATCTTGGTCGACTTGCCGATGAAGACGCCCATGCCGAGAACCGAGCCTTCGCGTACGATGCAGCCCTCCACCACTTCCGAGCGCGCGCCGATGAAGCAATTGTCCTCGATGATGGTCGGGCCGGCCTGCATCGGCTCCAGTACGCCGCCGATGCCGACGCCGCCGGAAAGATGCACGTTCTTGCCGATCTGGGCGCAGGAGCCGACGGTCGCCCATGTGTCGACCATCGTGCCTTCGTCCACATAGGCGCCGAGGTTGACGAAGGAAGGCATGAGCACCACGCCCTTCGCGACGTAGGCGGAGCGTCGGACGATGCAGTTGGGCACGGCGCGCAGGCCGGCCTTTTCGAATTCGTTGGTGCTCCAGCCGTCGAATTTCGACGGCACCTTGTCCCACCAGACCGCGCCGCCCGGCCCGTTTCCGATCACCTCCATCGGGTTGAGGCGGAAGGAAAGAAGGACGGCCTTCTTCAGCCACTGGTTGACGTGCCATGTCCCGTCCGGCCGGCGCTCGGCTACCCGCTCCTCGCCCCTGTCGAGAAGCAGGAGCGCCGTCTCCACTGCATCGCGGACCGCGCCGCGCGTGGCGGTGGAAACGCCGTCGCGCTCCTCGAACGCCTTGTCGATGGTCTGTTCAAGCGAGACGAGGTCGGCTGTTGGCATGTCCACTCCATTACGTGCTGTTAAGGCACGGGCATTAGGCTGATCTGAAGTCGCGCGGACCCTATTTCATGGTCAGATGAGGGTCAATCGCGTGGGCGCTATGGGACGGCGCCGGCAGGACGAAAAAGGTACGGGGTAACAGCATGAATCCCATGGAAAAGTACGGATGGACGCCGCTCGCCCATTCGGACGAGGATCTCCACGTCGCGCGCAGCGTTCCCGATACGCCGCAGACGCGCTCGCCGACCTATCGGCTGGCCTATGCGGACGACGATTTCCTGACGAGGCGTGAATTGCGCGCGGTCAGGCTGCAACTCGAACTGCTCAAGACCGAGATGGCGCTTGCCGCGCGCGGCATCCGGTCGACGGTGATCCTGTTCGGCGGCGCGCGCCTGCCGGAACCGGGAGCCGCCGCCTGGGCGGCCAAGAACGAGACGCAGAAGAAGAACCTCGAGGCCAACAGCCGCTACTATGCCGAGGCACGCCGCTTCGCCCAGCTCTGCTCGAAGGAATCGGCACGCTCCGGTTATCACGAATATGTCGTGGTGACAGGCGGCGGTCCGGGCGTCATGGAGGCAGGAAACCGGGGCGCGGCCGATGTCGGCGCACCGTCGATCGGCCTCAACATCGTCTTGCCGCACGAGCAGGCGCCGAACCTCTACGTAACGCCGGACCTGTGTTTCAACTTCCATTATTTCGCTATCCGCAAGATGCATTTCATGATGCGCGCCAAGGCGGTTGCCGTGTTCCCGGGTGGCTTCGGCACCATGGATGAATTCTTCGAGGCACTGACGCTGATCCAGACCGGCCGCATGGAGCGGGTGCCGGTGATCCTGTTCGGCAAGGAGTTCTGGGACAGGGCGATCAACCTCGACTTCCTGGCTGAGCAGGGGACCATCTCGCCGGGCGACCAGGATATCATCTCTTTCGTCGATACCGCCGACGCAGCCTGGAAGATCATTGCCGATTTTTATGCGGCAGGGTGAGGCTTTGCTGCGACGCGGCGTCACGTGCCGGGATGCCGCGCGCCCCGATGCCGCATACCGGCGGCCTTCTTTCCGCCCGCCTCTCCGCTATCTTGCCAAGGCTACAGGAAGGGGAGTTCGATGCGCCAATATTCCTTGCATCCGATCCACAGATATACGCTCCAGCTTGCGGCGGCGCTGGCGCTGACCGCTGCTTCCGCGGTGACGGCGGGCGCCTATCCGCCCGCTCCTCCTCTGCATTCCTATCTGCGCGCGATCGAGCAGCCGACGCTCGCGGCGGCGATGAAGACCATGCCCGACAAGGCCGGCGGCGATACGGTCACGGCCGGCGATATCGAAATCGGATCGATCTGGACCCGTGCCATGCTGCCCGGCCAGCCGGTTGGGGGTGGCTATTTCACCATCAAGAATAACGGGAAGAGCGCCGACCGCCTCGTTTCCATCTCCTCGCCCGATGCCGGCAGCGCGGAAATCCATTCCATGGTCATGAAGGACAATGTCATGGTTATGCGGCAAGTCGAGGGCGGCCTCGAAATCCCGGCCGGTGGAACGGTCGAACTTAAGCCCGGCCATTTCCACCTGATGTTCATGGACGTGAAGAAGCCCTTCCAGAAGGGCGACACCGTGCCGGTCACGCTGGAATTCGAGAAAGCCGGCAAGGTGGACATAGAGATGCCGGTCGAGGCCCCCAACGCCAAGGGCGCACCCGGATCTATGGAGCGCTCTATGGACCACTCCATGGGTCACATGAAGGCGGATTGATCTTCGAGCCTATCGCGTCGGCGCGATTTTTCCGAGGAAGCCGGCGAGGTCGTCGGTAACGAAATCGACGCTTGTCGTGAACTCCGGATCGTTCTCCCACGTCTCGGTGAATGTCGGCTGGAAATCGCGCGGTACGATCAGCACGGTCGTCATGCCGAGCGTCTTCGGCGCCACGAGATTGCGCGGCAAATCCTCGAACATGACGGCGTTGCCCGAGGCGATGCCATGCCGGCCGAGGAAGGCATCATACGTCTCGCGCGCCGGTTTCGGAGTCAATTTCGCGGCAACGATATCGAAGATGTCGTCGAAACGGTCGAGGATGCCGAGCGCGCGGGCCGTGCGTTCGGCATGCGTCCGGTCGCCATTGGTGAAGATGAATTTGCGGCCGGGCAGCGCGGTGATGGCATCGCCGAGGACCGGGTCCGGCTTCAGTCCTGAATAGTCGATGTCGTGGACGATGCGCAGGAACTCGTCGGCGTCGATGCCGTGTCGCTCCATCAGCCCCCTCAGCGTCGTGCCGTATTGAAGGTAAAGTTCCTTCTGCAGCTTTCGCGCCTCCTCAGGCGGCAGCTTCAGGAGGTTTGCGACATAAGCCGTCATCTTCACGTCGATCTGGGCGAAGAGGTTCGCGTGATGCGGATAGAGCGTATTGTCTAAGTCGAACACCCAATCGGTGACATGGGCGAAGCGAGCGGCATCGGGAAGGTTCTGCATGGTCCGCTTATGGCATGAGGGCAGACAGAAGGCTAAAGCAAAAGCGTCTTGGCGCCTATCGCTTGGCCTGCCTCCGACAATCGCTTATCCAGCGTGCAGAGGACGGCGGCATTTTCAACAGATATTGCCAGATGCAGAGCGTCGTCAGCACGCAAGCCGAGTGGGTGTTGGTCCGCCAGTCTGGCGGCCGAACGAAAATGATCGCTGCTGATTGGCAATAGGACACAAGATTCGGCGACATTTTTTCGAAAGGCCGAGAGCACTAGTTCCCGTTCGGCCTGATCGACTTGGCCCATTCGCAGCTTGACCGATAAGGCAGCAGAAAATTCCGCGACAGTCCAATCGCTAACAGCCAGGCTTCCGGCCTGTTGCGTGACCAGCCAATGCTGCACTCTCGAAGTCGCCAACTCGTTGGTGAGGGCCGAGACCATGGCCGAGGTATCGACATAGAACATCAGTAACGTTCGTCATCCCGTATCCGCCGCATGAAATCACCGGCACTCTCCGGCTGTGGACGGATGGCCGAGGAAACTTTCTGCAAGGCGGCGAGATCCATCGGCTTGGGCTTGGATGGAGCCGGCAAGATCTGCGCAACAAGCTTACCCCGGCGCGTGATACGGACGATTTCTCCTCCTTCAGCCTTTCCGACCAATTCGCTCAGCCGCGCTTTTGCATCCGCAAGCGTAACAGTGCTCATGTCAACTCCTGACCAGTTAGTTGGTCATATAGCATCTCATGCGATACGATTCAGAGCATCGGTCCGATCGACCTTCTCTCTGGCATATTGCGCCGCTCGCTCCGGCCGGTCTAAATCGCGCCCGATTTTTCGGGGGCGACATGGAACTCTGGATACCGATCACCATTGCCGCAGCCTTCCTGCAGAATCTGCGGTCGGTCGGGCAGAAGCATCTCAAATCCGTGATGGGCACGACCGGCGCGACCTTCGTGCGCTTCGGTTTCGGCCTGCCGGTGGCGGCACTCTTCGTGCTCGGGCTGAACAGTTTGGCCGGCTATCCGTTCCCGCATCCGGGGCTCGTCTTCCTGGGCTGGATGACGGCAGGGGCCTTCAGCCAGATCGGCGCTACCTTTCTTCTGATCCACCTTTTCTCGTTCCGGAACTTCGCCGTCGGCACCGCCTATTCGCGCACCGAGCCGGTGCAGGCGGCGCTTTTCGGGCTGATCTTCCTCGGCGAGACGGTGACCGTCGGCGTGATCGCGGCGATCGCGGTCAGTGTGCTCGGCGTCATGCTGATCTCCATCGCCCGCACGACGATGAGTTGGAAGAACATCTTCGCCTCGCTCGCTCAGAGGACCGCGCTGATCGGGCTGGCCTCAGGCATGCTTTTCGGCATCGCGGCAGTTGCCTACCGCGCCGCTTCCACTTCGCTAGGCGGGCCGAATTTCATGATGCAGGCGGCGGTGACGCTGCTGTTCACGATTTTTCTGCAGACCGTTCTGATGCTGGCATGGATGGTTCTGCGGGAGCCTGCGGAACTCGGCCGCATCGCCCGTGCCTGGAAACCTTCGCTCTTCGTCGGAGTGGTCGGCGCGACCGCATCCTTCGGCTGGTTCATGGCGATGACCCTGCAGCAGGCGGCGGTCGTCAAGGCGCTGGCGCAGATCGAGCTGATCTTCACCTTCGCCTCGTCGGTCTTCTTCTTCAAGGAGCACATCAACCGCACCGAGATCGCAGGCTGCGCGCTGATCGTGACCGGGATTCTGCTGCTGCTTCTGCTGGGATAAAGCTACGGCACGATCAGCGTCCCGGCGCCGTGCTTGGTGAAGAGTTCGAGGAGCACCGCGTGGGCCTGCTTGCCGTTGAGGATGACGACTCCCTCCACGCCGCGTTCGATCGCCTCGATGCAGGTCTCGACCTTGGGGATCATGCCGCCCG
>JBDZVC010000550.1:0-2482 GCA_040255475.1 Phyllobacteriaceae bacterium
TTGGCCATGCTTATCGCCACCGCCTTCGGCCTTCACCAGGAAGCTAAGAAGGTGCGGCTGGATGAGCGTAACAAGACTTTGAACCGGTATATTCCGAAGTAACCAGTCTCCTGTATCGCGTTTCACGAAACGGCGTGCCGAAAGCTCAGGCTTCCGGCGCGCCGTTTCCGTTTTCACCTTCTTCTTCCTCACCGTTCGGCTCGGAAATCCGCTCGACCGACACCACCTTCTCGCCTTCGGCCGTGTTGAAGATGGTCACGCCCTTGGTGGCGCGGCTGGCGAAGCGGATATTGTTCACCGGCACGCGGATGACCGTACCTCCGTCCGAGACCAGCATGATCTGGTCCTCGTTGGCGACCGGGAACGCCGCGACCAGCCGGCCGATCTCCGCGACTTTCGACACGTCGGTAGCGCGGATACCCTTGCCGCCACGCCCCGTCAGGCGGAAATCGTAGGTGGACGAGCGCTTGCCGTAGCCGAATTCCGTCACGGTCAGCACAAACTGCTCGTGGTCCCTCAGATACTGGTAGCGCTCGTCGGAAAGATCGGTTTCCTCGCCGATATCCTCATTGGTGAGCGCGATTTCCTCTTCCTCGCCCTCGCCCGCCGCGAGACGGCGCTCCACACCTGAACGCTTCAGATAGGCGGCACGCTCGGCAGGCGAGGCCTCGACATGGCCGAGAATGGTCATGGAAATCGCCCGGTCACTGTCGCCGAGCGCGATGCCGCGCACGCCGATCGAATTGCGGCCGGCGAAGACGCGCACGTCGGTGACCGGGAACCGGATGCACTGGCCGGAATTCGCCGTCAGCAGGACATCGTCGTTTTCCGTGCAGGTCTCGACATTGAGGATCTCGTCGCCCTCGTCGAGTTTCATGGCGATCTTGCCGTTACGGTTGACCTGGACGAAATCCGAAAGCTTGTTGCGCCTGACCGTGCCACGCGTGGTGGCGAACATCACGTCGAGCTCGCCCCAGCTTCCCTCGTCCTCCGGCAGCGGCAGGATCGCGGTGATGCGGTCGCCATTGTCGATCGGCAGCATGTTGATAAGGGCCTTGCCGCGCGCCTGCGGCGTGCCGACCGGCAGCCGCCAGACCTTCTCCTTGTAGACAATGCCGCGCGAGGAGAAGAACAGCACCGGCGTATGGGTATTGGCCACGAACAGCCGCGTGACGAAATCCTCGTCGCGGGTCGACATGCCGGAGCGACCCTTGCCGCCGCGCGCCTGCGCCCGGTAGATCGAGAGCGGTACGCGCTTGATATAACCGCCATGGGTGACCGTGACGACCATATCCTCGCGCTGGATGAGGTCCTCGTCCTCCATGTCGGCGCCGCCGTCGGTGAGTTCGGTGCGGCGGGGCGTGCCGAACTCGTCGCGCAGCGTGGTGAGTTCGTCCTTGACGATCTGCTGGATGCGCGCCCGCGAGCCGAGGATATCGAGGTAATCGGCGATCTCGACGCCGATCTTGTTCAGTTCGTCGGCGATCTCGTCCCGGCCGAGTGCCGTTAGCCGCTGCAGGCGAAGCTCGAGAATGGCGCGAGCCTGCTCTTCCGAGAGGTTATAGGTACCGTCCTCGTTGATGCGGTGGCGCGGATCGTCGATCAGCGTGATGAGGGCGGATACGTCGCCCGCCGGCCAGCGCCGGGTCATCAACTGTTCGCGCGCGGTCTGCGGGTCGGGCGCATTGCGGATGAGGCGGATGACCTCGTCGATATTGGCGACGGCAATCGCCAGACCGACCAGAACATGCGCCCGCTCCCGCGCCTTCCTGAGCAGGTAGCGCGTACGCCTCGCGACGACCTCCTCGCGGAAGGAAACGAAGGCGCGAAGCATGTCGAGCAGCGCCAGTTGCTCCGGCTTGCCGCCGTTCAGCGCCACCATGTTGGCGCCGAAGGAGGTCTGCAGCGGCGTGTAGCGGTAGAGCTGGTTGAGCACCACGTCCGCGACCGCGTCGCGCTTAAGTTCGATGACGACGCGGTAGCCCTGCCGGTCGCTCTCGTCACGAATATCGGAGATGCCCTCTATGCGCTTGTCACGCACCAGTTCGGCCATCTTCTCCTGCATGGTCGCCTTGTTCACCTGATAGGGAACTTCGGTGACGATGATCGCCTCACGGTCGCCGCGGATGGTCTCGAAATGCACCTTGCCGCGCATGATGATTGAGCCGCGGCCGGTCGAATAGGCGCTGTAGATGCCGGCGCGGCCAAGGACCAGGCCGCCGGTCGGGAAGTCGGGGCCCGGAATGATCTCCATCAGTTCCGGCAGTTCGATCGCCGGATTGTCGATCAGCGCGATGCAGCCGTTGACGACTTCGGTCAGATTGTGCGGCGGGATATTGGTCGCCATGCCGACGGCGATGCCGCCGGAGCCGTTGACAAGAAGGTTGGGGAAGCGCGCCGGCAGCACCTTCGGCTCCTGCGCGGCAGCGTCGTAGGTGTCCTGGAAATCGACCGTCTCCTTGTCGATATCCTCCAGAAGCTC
>JBDZVC010000007.1:0-58780 GCA_040255475.1 Phyllobacteriaceae bacterium
CTTGTGACCTCCACGCTTCTCAACCTCTTTGTCCTGCCGACATTGGCCCTGCGCTTCGGACGTTTCGGATGGGAGAAATTGAACACATGAATCGATGTCCTTATCCGGACCAGCGGATCCAATCCGTTCCAGATCGCCCCTCAGGTGGTCGGGTCGGCTCCTATCTCGCCTTTTGCGACTTTTCGAAAAATGCCGGGAAATATCCATGTTCGCAAGCGTTGGACTACGAACGTTTCAGCATAGCACCGATCATGCACACGGATAGTGGGGCGATCTTTACGAAATTGTAAGCGAAGTGCCTGGTTCAACCATACAGGGTCCCACAGAGTGCGCTGAAGCTGAACGGAAAGGTAAAAGGCGGATGCAAGAGCGCAATACCTATACGAGCACGGCGAAGTCGCTGCATTGGTTCGTTCTACTGTTGCTGATTGTTCAGTACACAATTGCATGGACAATGCCTGACATCGGCCGGACCACACCGCTTACCACAATTATCAGCCTCCACTTTTCGATCGGTGTGCTGATCTTTTTTACCGTTGCGGTAAGACTGATCTGGCGCGCGACGCACCCCGAGCCGGAACCAGAGGGCGGCATTGCGCCTTGGCAGGTCTCCACGGCGCGGATCGTGCATTCGCTGCTGTATCTTACCTTGCTTCTGCTGCCGCTTTTCGGCTGGATCAATGCCTCCTGGAGGGGAATGCCGGTCTCGTTTTTCGACCTTTTCGCACTGCCGAAGATCGTCGCTACGCACACAGCCGGCTGGGGCTGGACGGGTGACGTCCACTCACTGCTCGCCACGTACGGTTTGCTGGGGCTAGTCGGATTACATGTTGCTGCGGCGCTGTACCATTTCTTCGTGCGCCGCGATCGAGTGATGCAGCGGATGCTGCCGAGGATTTTTGCGCGTGCTTCCGAGCTATAGGCGCCGGCGACCGCAAGCCGGAGGACACCATCTCCCGCGAGATCGGTCGCAACCGCCTCGTCTGCGGCTTTAGCCTTGTGAGCCTTTATGGCCATAGTGACGATGTCCGCGGCTATGCGGATGGGCGTGGCCACGACCGTGATCGTCATGCGGAACTACATCGCGAGCCTTGGAGAAACGAATGCCGACGGCAGCCAGCGCCGGCACATGGCCGAACAACTCACCTTCCAGTGCTCCGGCGATCTTGCCGGCCGCGCTGAGCGGTAGGCGCTCGTCAACGGCGATCACCACTTCCGCATGGAGCTTGTGGCCGATCCAGCGCGCCTTGGCGTCGACCACCTTGGCGATCCCCGGCACATGTTCAGCGGCGTGGTGGATTTCGTCCAGCACGCCGGGTTCCAGCCCATCAAGCATCCGCGTTAGGACGGATCGCGCCGACTGCCAGACGATGCCGAAGATCGCGATGGTGATGATGAGACCGATGATCGGGTCGGCGAGCGGGAAGCCGAGCCAGACGCCGATGCCGCCGATGACGACGGCGAGGCTGGTCAGGCCGTCGGTACGAGCATGATATCCGTCCGCGATCAGTGCAGCGCTGTTGATCTCGCGGCCGACACGGATGCGGAAAACGGCAACGATCTCGTTGCCGAGGAAGCCAACAAAGCCGGCGACTATCAGCCAACCCAGATGCGTCACCGCTCGCGGGTTGATCAGCCGGTCGATGGCCTCGTAACCGGCGACAATCGCGCTGAATAGAATAATGAGAACGATCAGGATGCCGGCCAGATCCTCGACGCGGCCGAGCCCATAGGGAAATCTCTCTGTCGGCTTACGCCGCGCTAGGACGAAGGCGATCCAGAGCGGGATTGCCGTGGTCGCGTCGCCGACATTGTGGATGGTGTCGGCCAGCAGCGCGACGCTGCCGGAGAGGATTACCACACCGATCTGCAGCAGCGCCGTATTCGCCAGGATGATGAACGACCATTTGATCGCCCAGATACCTCGGTCGGTCGTGGCGATCGTCGCGTCGATGACGCCATGCGTGTGGCCGTGGCCGTCCTCTCCATGGGTATGGCTATGCCCGCCATGGTCATTATGCCCATGCTCGCCGAAGCCGAACCAGTCAAGGAGTCTGTTCCGCATGGTCTGTCTCAGAGATATTTCGTCAGGATCTTGAGTTCAGCGAGCGCGCCGCCCGAACCGGAACCCTCCGCCTCGTCGTGAAGGCAATGTTCGATATGGTCGTGGATCAGCTCGCGCTTGGCGTTCGCCACCGCGCTTTCGACAGCGTGAAGCTGCTGCGCCAACTCGACGCACGAGCGCCCCTCCTCAAACATGGTGAGAATGGACGCCAGATGGCCGTTGGCCCGCTTGAGCCTGGCGATGATCTTGGGGTGGGATTGATGGATCATGCCGCTGACATATCCTCCCGGGGAGGATATGTCAAAGCGATCGAAACCAGTCGAAGACGCTTGAGAGGAGAGAGCCCCACGTCGGCTGCGGCCCCGATATACTCAGCGAAAGAACAGATATTTCACGAGCGCAGCCATAACGAGCACAGCAATCACGATCAGAACAAGGGCCCAGATCCCCATCTCCCAAATCATAGCGCCGCCCATCATATTATCGCCCGCCATATTGTTCATCGACCCTTCTCCCGCGCCGAGAAAAACGTATTCTCTCTGCCACATCTACATCGATCGCGCGCCCTGCGTCTTCGAGCTTGCTCACGACCATTGCGGCGGCCTCGTGAACGACCTAGTCGAGATTGACCGAGTGGGTGTCCATTTCTCTCTCAGTCCGCGAAGGGCCGGTGAACTCGGGCATATCTTCGACTGTCTTTAAGCTATCGTGCGGTTTTGCGGCCCAGCAAGACCTGTCCGTCCCACTTGGCATTCGCTTTCGTGTCGGTGCGAACGGCAAGCCGTTCCGATTGGAGTTCGTCGGCCAATGCATTCCGTGGTGTGTCGATGCCGGGCTGAGTTTCCGCCAGAGTGAAGAGCGAGAAGGGCCGATAAAGGCGCTCCTCGACGACGGAGCCGACCCAGACGGGCATAGAGGTTCGGCTTGTGAGCTTCAGGTCAACGGCCCACAGCCGCAGCACGAACCGTGAATTCTTGTGCGCCGTATTAGTGGACAGGACGAGGGTCAGGCTCGGAAATCGCCCGCCGGCGAGACTGGGAACAACCGGGAGTACGGCCGGATCGGCATTCGGGGTCAGCCATGCCAGGGTGTTAAGCGGTGTCCATGATGTCGGGGTACGCCAGCCCTTGTTCAGCAGCATCTCCTGCAGAGCGGTCAGGCTTCCGGCCCACTGAACGGTCAGTGGCTCTTCGATCTCGCCGGTGAGATCGATGCGCCAGGCCGGGAGCTGCTGCCACCCCGTGTTCCACCAAGTGTCGGCCAGCATGGTTGGCGTCGCATGTGTCACTGCATAGCGCTCGACGTCGAACGCGTGATGCTGATGGATATTGACACCCGCGGCAAAGGCGAGCGTCGCGCATCCGACAATGATCAACCCTCTCGCGCCGACCACTTCGGAGCGCTTGCGCAGATAGAAGAAGCCGAGACCGACAAGCCAGGCTGTACCGAACGCGAGCCCACCGACGACGTCCGAGAGCCAGTGAGCGCCGAGGTAGAGCCGCGAAAACGCGATAAGGAACACGAAGGAAGCGGCCACGAAGGCAACCGCAAGACGCCGGGCAGGTTGCAGTTCACGAGCGATCAGAAAGGCAAGGAAGCCATAGAGAACGATGTTAGCCGTGCTGTGGCCGCTGGGAAAGGAGAACACGCTCGACCCGGTGTAGGGCAGTTCGCTTGGTCGGGCGCGATGCAGCGCGACCTTGACGACAGTGTTGAGGGCGGAGGCGCCGGCGATTGCAGCAAGCCAGTAGCCGGCTGCGCGCCAGGCGCGCTTCAAGACGAGCCACAAAAACACGGCGGCCGTCATCGCAACTACAACAACTGTGTCGCCCATCTCGGTGATGGCGATCATCACTGCGTCGCTAGGTGCAGCGCGCAGATCCTGGAGGGCGCGATAGATAGCGGTATCGGCCCGCACGAGAGGATCGCCGCTGACGACGTCTTCGAGAATGCCAAGGAACAACCAGACGGCGGCGACCAGCAGAAGCGCCAGCACGGCCAGCCCCCTGGCGTCGGAGCGTGATGGATCAAGCAGGCTGAAGAGGATGCGCTTCGATCGGGTGTTGCGGGTGTCTGCCCAGGCGTGTAGCCGTCCCGCAGCGGCTGACAGGAGTGGCAGACCGCGATGCAGGGCGAAGCGTACGGTGTGGATCGTTGTCCAGATCAGGACAATCAGCAGGATTAATAAAATGGCGAGCGGCTTGGCGGCTGCACCGAACAGACTGAACGACGCGCCGACCAGCACCCCCGGCAGGATGTGCGCCGGCGCCCAGGCGAGCGCGGAGAGCAGGTTGGCTGCGTAGAATCGCATTGGCGACATCCGCAAGACGCCGGCCAGAAGAGGAACGAAGGCGCGCACACCGGGAGTGAAGCGGGCGAAAAAGACGCTCTTGTCGCCGTGTCGAGCGAAAAATGTTTCGCTGCGGACAATGAGCGCCGGGTAGCGATGCAGCGGCCGGAAACCGAGAATCTCGCGCTGGTAGTGATGGCCGATCCAGAATGAAAGACCGTCGCCGATGATCGCACCGGCGACTGCCGCCGCGAGCAGCGGCCAGAGGGTCACCGCCCCGCTGGGCACCAAGGCACTGACCGCAACGATCACAGCGGTGCCGGGTACGACGACGCCAACGACGGGGATGGATTCCGACAGGGCGAGCAGCAGTACCGTCGCATAGGTGAGATGTGGGTGCGCTGCGATAAACGCGGTGACTGCGGCGAGAAAGGACGTCACCATAACACGTTGCCTACAGGATGCGGGTGATCGACCGGTCCGCTCGCGTGCCCTCCCAATATAGGGCGCAAACGAGCAGGGCCGCGACAATCCCGGTCAGGGCGCCGCCGAGGACATCGCTCGCATAATGCGTGCCGATGTAAACTCGCGATACCATCATCAGTACCGCTGCGGCCAGAAAGCAGACACCTACCCGTCGCATGCGATGGAAGAGAAAGGCTGCCGCGATGGCGAAAGTCGCGGTCGCATGATCGGAGGGAAACGAAGGATCGGCGCTGGGGGCAACCAGGAGATGGGTGATGCCGGCGTCATAGGGGCGCATACGATGCACGAACAGCAAGATCAACTGGTTGAGCGCGAGGCCGAGCAGGAAGGAGAAACCCGCGGCGACGAGGACGTGCCTGTTGTGGGATCTGTCCGGTCTCCTCCACCATTGTCCGGCGACGGCCAGGACGAGAATGGGAACACCGATCGTTGAAACCCAGACCATCAAGAAATCGATAATTGGGCTCTTTCCGGCAAGACCGTTGATTGCTTGCGTAACCGCTACGTCAAGTTCGTACATGAATGGTTCTAGTTCCTGACTTCAAGGTGCCTCAAGGATTGATGGCGGCCGTTCCATGAATGGCGGGTGCGTCAGCCTTGAGCCGGCTTTTTCAGCCGGCCACGTATGAAGAGCAGGCCCGCCACAGTCAGTGCGGCGAAGCCGGCGCCGGCGAGAAAGGTACCTTGCGGGCCGGTTAGGTCCCAAAGTCCGCCGGCGATTACGCTGGCGGCGAGCAGCGCCAGGCCGGTGATCAGGTTGAACATGCCGAAGGCGGTGCCGCGCAGTTCCGTCGGTGCTGTCTCGGCCACGAGAGTCGCGAGCAGCCCTTGCGTCAAACCCATATGCAAGCCCCAGAGCATGACGCCGATGCCGACGCCGAAAACATCGTTTGAGAATGCCAGCACAAGATCGGCGAAGACGAGCAACACCAGGCCGAGGATCAGGATCGTCACCCGGTCCATCCGATCCGACAGGACGCCCACCGGATAGGCCGAGAGCGCATAGGTCAGATTCATGATCACCATCACGATCGGAATAAGCGCCAGCGGCAAGCCGATCGACTCCGCGCGCAAGATGAGGAAGGCTTCGCTGAAGCGAGCGAGCGTGAACACGGTTGCGACCGCCACCACCCACCAATAGTGGCCGCCAAGACGGCCAAGTTCCCGGCGATGGAGCGGCATTCGGACCTTGGGCAGGTCTTTTGGCCGTTCTGGCTCCCTTACGGCGAAAACGATCAAACCGAACGACAGGAAGGCCGGAATGACCGCGATCCAGAACACCCCCTGGAAGTGGTCCGCCGTCAGCCACATCAGGCCGATGGCAAGAAGCGGGCCGAGGAAAGCGCCGACGGTGTCGAGCGACTGGCGCAAGCCGAAGCTCGCGCCGCGCAATTCGGGCGGGGCGATATCGGCGACAAGCGCATCGCGCGGTGCGCCGCGGATACCCTTGCCGACACGATCGATGAAGCGGGCGGCGATCAGTCCGTCAAGCGATGTCGAAAGCGGAAAGATCGGCTTGGTGAAAGCAGCAAGCCCATAGCCGATTACGGCCAGGAACTTGCGCTTGCCGAGCCAGTCGCTGAGCGCTCCGGAAAACACTTTGGTGATCGAGGCGGTCGCCTCGGCGATACCCTCAATGATGCCGACAGCTAACGTCGACGTGCCAAGCACAGTGACCATATAGACAGGCAGCAGTGCATGGATCATCTCGGAAGAGGTGTCCATCAGCATCGAGACGAAGCCGAGCGCCCAAACGCCTGTCGGAATTCCTCGAAGCGTTATGGCCGTTCTGGCGGGACGTGGGATCGTCGCGTTCATTTTGCGCTGACCAGCCATCTCACCGGTTCTCATCATGGGCATTGAAGACGCGCTGGGCGTAGCTGTCGAGCAGCGCTTCGCAGGCGCGCAGCCGTTCCGTGGCTTCCTCGGCCAATGTCGCGCCGTAGAAATCGAGCTTCCTGATCTTCTCCAACCACCCCTGCAGCTTCTTGAGGTCAGTGTCCTCCTCCTCGAGCTCCGCATAGGTGAACTTGTTGATCGCGATCTCCTTGGCGATCTCGGCCTCAAAATCGGCGCAGCGGCCGAGGAACTCGCGATATTGCTCGTCGCGATCCGCCTTGAAGCGAGAAACGACCTTGTCTTCCTGTGTGCGGTCGAGCGCGGTGGTCTCCAGAAGCACAGCCTCGCCGCTCATCCCAGCGATGTCGTTCTCCAGCATCTTCAACCGGCGCACATGATCATCGGTCTTGGGGAGCAGGCAGACGCCGTTCTGCAGATAGACCGCTCCCATGCCCTTCAGTTTCCGCCAGAGCGCGATGCGCTTGGCGGCTGGGTCGGGCGGGACCTTGTAGGTCAGCAGAAGCCAGGATGGAGCAACCATGGCTTATCTTTAATGAAACGGTCGTAACATCACAAGTGCGACGATGCAACGTAACGACGGAGGCGTTCGAAACATCGTCGAGCGGCAGCAATCGGCGACTCCTTGCGGCGCTCGTCATCATGCTCTTCGTCCTCGTCGCTGGAGGCGCGAAGCTGATGGAGTCGACATGCGGCCAGGTGTAGCCACTCCCTTCGGCAGCGGCTCCAAGCGACAGGCCGCCAGGTCCAGCGTCACCGACCATGTACCGACGTGCCGACACACCGTATGTCCCACGCGGCCAGAAGGCCGGCTATACAGGGGAGGGTGCCGCCGCAGGCGTGCGCTCCTGGATTCCTTGGTGTGAAACGGCAGTCACTGCCAACTCCTAGGGACGCGTTCAAACTTGCCCGCAGGTGGGCGGGCGGCGGAACTATCAGCGTATGGGGAGTACAACTACGCACATGACAGACGTAAACATATAGAGAACGCCGCCTCGCGGCGCGGCTCCTCAAGCCACCAGAAAGGCCCGCGGGATTGATGCGCCGTCTTCATCGGCACCCGTTCTTGATGTCCACGTAGGCTAGAATGATCGCAAATATGGCGAATGCCGCCGTAACGCAGGAAGCGACGATGATTGTGTCTGTCGGCATGATCCTCTCCAATCAACTGGAGATTGGTAGACGAAGTCACCGGCTGAGAATTTGATCTAAGTCAAAGATGAGAGGCTGCGAAAATCACCATACTGTTCCAGACGAGAGCGAGCGTACGAGCCATGGACGCCGGGGATGACTGAACGGACAATGGTTGGGCGCGTTGCGGCGGCCTTGCGAGGTGCCATCCAAGCCGCGTTACCAGAAGGCGTGAGCATCAATTATGGAGATGCAGCACGGGCCGCGATCGAGGCAATGCGCGAGCCGACAGATGCAGTGATGTTCGTGGTGGCTGGTAGCCGCAATGATTGGCGCGCGGCGATCGATGCCGCCCTTAGTGAAGAGGGAGGCTGATGGTCGTGCGCCAAGCAGCCGAGGCTGAACGAGCCGCAGAACCCGGTCGTCTCGGTCCCCACCGATCATCCCAGGCGGCCGTGCCTTCTCAAAAGACGTACTTTTTGTGGCAATATGCAAAAAATGCCCCGGATGCTACGTCGCCTTCCCGGATAAACGGCTATCCGTTAGCGACTCGTCATATATCGCGCTTGTGTTCCCAGGGCGCCTCGCCGGGGCCTACTTCAATACGCATGCCCCGCTCTCGCCCAGATTGCCGAGGGAAAGAAAACTATCAAGGCGCGTGTTTGTTCCAATAGAATGGCGGAAGAAGGTGAGCGGCTAGGGCGTTTGCAAGTGCCTAGAGACATGGGCCGCCCTGGCCCGCAGAGCGGAAGTACCCCGAAGCGGATATCTTGCAATTGGCAAGTTCGAGAATGAGATTCCCCGGTATGGACAAATCCAAAGCAATCGATCGCAATCCAGACGAACCGCCCTCTATGGTCTCGCGTCTAGGCTTTGTTATTTATTGGACAGGATGCGCTCTCGCAGTCTTGTTCGTGATACTTGCTCTCATCGTTGCCTTCAATGGCGAGAATACCAACAAGTGGGTGATAGGAACCGTGCTCGCTATCGCTGCCGTTACATCGTGTGTTGCCGGCAGGGCCGCAAAATACATCCTGTCCGGCAAATAACGTGCGCTGCCATACACGCAAAATGTCCCGCCAGCCGAACACGATCATATCATCCTGCCGTAAATGGGATCGGTCGGATTTTATCAATTGCCTAAACTAAAAAGTCCTGCAACATTTCGGCGGCGGGGCGTCACCATGTCCGATTGCCGGCTGACAGAAACGGTGGGAGGTTCGACTAGACTTCATCAGTCGGAGGGATGGCGAGTTGGCGCCCGACGAATTCCGAAGATGTCTTCTCACCATCCGATGGAAGCCAGAAACAATGGCGGAGGTGATGTCACGTTATCAGCATCTGAACGCAGGAAGATTTCCGTCGCTTTTGTCAACAGCCAGTGGTTACGGCGTTCCATTCCACCATGGCGTGCAGGCGATGACTTCGGATACCGGGAGCAGAGCGTTGGGAGCGGGATGGGACGAAGAGGTTGCGAATGGCGGAGAAGATCGAGATGAAACGCTGCAGACTTCCCGGCGATCGGAAACCCTGCATTGATCGTTTTCGTTTTCGCAGCGGCACGTGGGAATTTTCCGCGCGGTTGTTCAATC
Organism: Phyllobacteriaceae bacterium; assembly: GCA_040255475.1. Taxonomy (GTDB): domain Bacteria; phylum Pseudomonadota; class Alphaproteobacteria; order Rhizobiales; family Rhizobiaceae; genus Mesorhizobium_L. The sequence continues at coordinate 9,422 of JBDZVC010000007.1, forward strand.
CCTTATGCGAGCGATGATCGACCTGCGGCATCATCTGACGCTTTGCCGCTCCGTAGGAGCGCAGCTTATCGGTGATCATGCGCTTCGGAGACAGTCCCTGCTTCTTCAGCAGTCGCGTCAGCAAGCGCCTAGCGGCCTTGGTGTTGCGCCGGGTCTGACGATTTCGTCAAGCACATAGCCGTCCTGGTCGACGGCGCGCCACAGCCAATGTTTTTTGCCGGCAATCATGATGGCGACTTCGTCGAGGTGCCAGATATCATTGGGGCCGGGCTCCTTGCGGTGTAGGCGCCGGGCATAGTCCGGCCCGAACTTTCTGCCCCAGCGACGGATCGTCTCGTAGGAAACCACGATGCCGCGCTCCAAAAGCATTTCCTCGACGTGACGCAGGCTTAGCGGAAGCCGGAAATAGAGCCACACCGCATGGCTGATGATCACGGCTGGAAAACGATGACGCTTGTAGCTGATGGCGGACGTACTCATGCCAGCGCCCCTACACCCCAAAGCCCTGACCGGAAGTTAATGTGACAAGCCCCCGCAGGCTGCTGGCTCGACCGCGGCAAAACGCTCTCGAACGGGACGCCGAAAGCGTCGCTGTCGCCGCCGAGCCCCTTGCGACAACGCACCGCTGCCCCTGTTGCGGAGGGCCGATGATCACGCTCGCCATCTGGCGGTACGGACAGGCGCCGCCTTTCTGGAACGACACCTCATGATCGCACCCGCCGCGTCCTCATCGCCATGCTTCGCCGTCGCCATGGGCGCTGGAACGCCAACTCCTGGCCCATCGTACAAGGGCAGGAACTGCCAGGCCGATGATGAGCGACGCAACAAGCTGACAGACGGCACCCGCCATCAAGATTCCGCCCCCTGTCGTGGCGTCCTTCGTCGCCTTCGCATCCCGAGAGCTCTTCATCTACCCGGCCAAGACGATCCCGACCGCTCCTGCCGGCTACAATCCCCATAGCGCCAGTCCTGCCCGCGCCTCCGTTCAATCCGGCTTGCAATGAGGTCCGACAACCAGCATGGCCGCACCGTCGTGCCCGCGGACCTCACAGAAGCCTCCAGATTCTACGTATCGGGATAAGAATTTCCCGCGATGGCCTCCTGAACCGCCTGGAGGAGCGGTTCGCCGAGAAACGGCTTTGCCAGGCGTCTCACGAAAGATACCTTCGGCGATACGCGGAAATGGTCCACCAGCAGAATGACGGGATGTGCGAAGCTCTTGAAAAGCGTCTGTGCGTGCTGCCAGTCATGGATAGATTCCTCGTCCACCACGGCGCACCCGACGCAATGACCTTGCGTCAACGTGAACGCTGCGTCGAGGGAGCCGTAAGACAAAACCCTGAAGCCGCTGCTTTCCAGCACAAAAACCAGTGAGCGCCTGAAGACCACGTCTGGTGTTACGACGATTACCTTGGCCGTCGCCATGCTTTAGCACCCATCGCTCTGACTCAACGCAGACCAAGCGTACTGAATCATGTCGCCCAGAATCGACGCATTGCGTTGGATCAAACAGGGGTGATCTGTCGGCTACTGGCGGCGAAACTCATGAGGAGGAGCCCATAGCTAAGGTCACGCGGACCAGTTCCGGCAAGTTCCTAGCTTGCATCTTGGACATGATATTGGCGCGATGGACCTCAACCGTGCGTGGACTGATGCCAAGATCATAGGCGATTGTCTTGTTGGGCAGACCCGCCACCACCGCGGACATGACCTGCCGCTCACGCTCCGAAAGTCCGTCGAGCCTTGCACGCAGTGTAGCGGTGTCCTCTACCGGCGCGGGTCTCTCACCAAGCTGGTTCGCGGCTCGTTTGATCGCCTCGACCAGCGCTTCGTCCTCGAAAGGCTTTTCGATGAAATCAACAGCGCCCGCCTTCATCGCCGCGACCGCCATCGGCACGTCCCCGTGACCTGTGATGACAACGGCGGGGATCGAGGCGCCTACATCGTTCAACCTCTCCAACAGCTCGACGCCGTTCATATCCGGCATCCTCAAGTCGGTGACAAGGCACGCCTTGTCGACGCTCTGCGCAATGCGGAGGAAGCTGGTAGCAGACTCGTGTACCCGAACGGTGAAGCCGGTCATTGTCAGGAGAAAAGCAAGTGATTTGCGGACCGGCTCCTCGTCGTCGACGATGTGAACCACGTAGTTCTCAATCTGCATTTGATACCTTGCCTTCTGCCAACGGCAGCGAGAATCGAAACGTCGCTCCACCCCTATCGTTTCGGCTTGCCGAAATCTCGCCGCCATGCGCTTCGATAATCCGTTTGGATATCGAAAGCCCGATCCCCATGCCATTCGCCTTGCTCGTCACGAAAGGATGAAATAGGCGCTCGGCCACCTCGTCAGAAATGCCCGGGCCCGTATCCGCTACCTCAACCACGACATCGCCGTCTTTGATGACGGTATGTACGACCAGTTCGCGCCGTTCGCTTTCCCGCATGGCTTCCATAGCATTTCGCATGAGATTGATCAGGACCTGCTGGATCTGGACACGGTCTACCAAAACGTCCGCACCCTCCGGAGCAAAATCGAATACGGAGCGCACTCCCTGCTCCCGAGATCCGACCAGAGCAAGGGCGCCGGCCTCTTCGATGAGCTTGCGCATGGTCTCCACTGTCATTTCCGTTTCACCGCGCGTTACGAATTCCCTCAGATGCCGGATTATCGCACCCGCGCGCAGCGACTGCTTAGCCGTCTCCTCTAGGGCATCCCGGATGCGGCCGGCGGCGGCGTCATCCAGACTGTGGAGGAAGCGGACGCAGCCTTGCGTGTAGTTTGCAATGGCGGCCAGCGGTTGGTTCAATTCGTGCGCCAGCGTTGACGCCATCTCGCCGAGTTCGCTGAGGCGGGCAAGCCTCGCAAGTTCGCTTTGGATTTCCTGCAGCCGGGCCTCCGACTCTTCGCGCTCGGTCAGGTCGCGGATGAATCCGGTGAAGAACCGCCCTGTGGCGGATGTCATCTCGCCTACGGCCAGTTTCATGGGAAAAGTGGATCCGTCCTTCCTGCGGCCGACAACAACGCGGTCGATGCCGATGATTCGCTTCTCGCTGGTTTCAATGTAGCGCTGGATATAGCCGTCATGCTCGCTGCGATAAGGCTCGGGCATCAGGATGTTCACGTTGCGACCGAGCACCTCGGCTTCCCTGTAACCGAATTGTCGAACGGCGGCCGCGCTGAATGAAGTGATGAGTCCCTGCTCGTTGATCACGACGGTCGCGTCAGGCACGGTATCCAGGATCGAACGCAGATGCTGCTCGCGAGCTCTGATTATCTCTTCTGTCTTGTCGAGGGCGCGACGCGCATGATGGAGCATCTCGCCCATCCAGGCGATCGCTAGGCCAACCACAGCGAAGACCAGGCTCTGTACCCAGGACGCGGCATCAGCTCCCGCCAGATAAAGCGCGCCGAGAAGAGACAGGAAGAGAGCAAAAAGCCCAGGGCCAATGCCACTGGCGATCGCCGCCAAGAGAATTGCAGGAACAAAGAAAATGAAGGTTACCGCGCTACCAAGGACGCCCTGCAGGGACAACCGAATGACAAACATGGCAGCCACTGCGCCCACGGCAAGCAAATAGCCGATGCTGCCCTCGAAACGGGAAGAAAAGGCTGACTGTAGGAAGTGGCCCTGCAAATTGGCAATATTTCTCGCTGGCACCGTAGCTCCCCTCAACGCATCATTCAAAAGAATGGCTATCACAAAAATTTGGTTCTTCTTAGCGGACACGGACCCGAAGATGTTTGAGCTTCATCAAAGATATACGTGTATGTGTGCGAAGACGTAGAGCGACAGCGTGGCCTTTTCTGTGCGCGCAAGTTCGATAGCCTGCGTTAATGCTTCAGTCTGTTGGAGCTCAGCATCCGATGGGATACCGACCAGCAAGCAGCGAAAGAGATTGCAGCTCATAGCTGAAGGTGAAGTATTTGGGACGGTCATGGATTTATGCATCCGCCAGCGCTTCAATGGCGGAGCGAAGCGAAAGCATACGGAATGCCGGAGCGTCCTCATGGGCGCTTTTGTCGGTCGACGTCACCGCGTGACACCGCGAGCAATTCTCCTCGACCAACTTCCGACCATAGGCCATGGCCGAGGATGCGGCCCGGCGCGCTGACGCCTGGCACGGGTCTCTCCTGCAGGGACTTCCTGCCCGGACCTTCATAGACGAGGGCTTTCATCACGTTTCTCCAGTTGCGTACGGATATCGCGGCACACTTTGCATGTGCCTGGACCGCCCGGCTTTGACGCCGGTCAAGAAGCGGGTCGCGCCTTCGTCTATGTTGGGTCAGGTGTTCGGCTGGAAGGGACGACGATGGAAGAATTCCCCCTTTCGAAGGTCTATCAGTTCATTGAGCCTGGTCCGGTCGTGCTGCTCACCACGCGAGGAGAATTCGGGCCGAACGTCATGACGACGTCATGGCACATGATGGTCGAGTTCAACCCGCCGCTGATCGCCTGCATCGTTTCCAGCGGCGATCTTAGCTTCACGGCGCTGCGTTCGACCCCGGGAGTGCACGATCGCCATTCCAGCCGTTGAACTGGCGGAGAAAGCGGTGAAAGTCGGTAATTGCTCCGGTCGCGCCGTCGAGAAATTCGCCGCTTTTAGCTTGACGTCGCTACCCGCCAGCACAGTCACGGCGCCGCTCATAGCGGAGTGCTTCGCCAACCTCGAATGCCGGGTCACCGATGCCGGCATGGTCGACAGGTATAACATCTTCATCCTTGAGGTGACGAAAGCCTGGATCGATCCGAAGCAGGCCGACCCAAAGACGATACATCATCGCGGATATGGCTCCTTTGCAGTCGATGGAAAGATCATAAAGGTCGAGTCGCGCATGCCTTGAAAGAAATTCCAGGATGCGGACAACATTTGACGCGCGTCAAAGCCATACGCTCAGCAACGGCACACTCTCCCGGCAAATGGCCCGAACTCTGGGAGATTCCACTATGGCCGTCACCGACCTTTCCACCCCTGCGGCACCGGTCTCGGAAAAGACCGACAGCAAGCTCCGTCTCGGCGCGCTGACCGCGCTGGTCATCGGCTCGATGGTCGGTTCGGGCGTGTTCAGCCTGCCGCAGAACATGGCGGCCGGCGCGGGGCCGCTCGCCATCCTGATCGGCTGGGGCATCACCGCCGTCGGCATGCTGGCGCTCGTCTTCGTCTACCAGTCGCTCGCCGTGCGCAAGCCGAGGCTGGACGCCGGCCCCTACGCCTACGCCAAGGCCGGATTCGGGCCGTTCATCGGCTTCAACAGCGCCTGGGGCTACTGGATCAGCGCGTGGGTTGGCAACGTCTCCTACGCGGTGATCGTCTTTTCGGCGCTGTCCTATTTCTATCCGGCGTTCGGCGACGGCAACACATGGCAGGCCGTGCTCGGCGCCTCGGTCCTTTTGTGGCTCATCCATATCCTGATCCTCGCCGGCGTGCGCCAGGCGGCGATCGTCAACCTCGCCGTCACCGTTGCCAAGATCGCGCCCATCGTCCTGTTCATCGGCATCGTCGCCGTCGCCTTCAAGGTGGACGTCTTCAACGCCGACTTCTCCGGGCTCGGCAACGCCGGCCTCGGCTCGGTCATGAACCAGGTCAAGAGCACCATGCTGGTGACGCTGTGGGTGTTCATCGGCATCGAGGGCGCCAGCGTCTTCTCGGCCCGCGCGGAGCGGCGGCAGGACATCGCCACCGCGACCGTGCTCGGCTTCCTCACCTGCCTCGCGCTTTATGCGCTGGTGTCGCTGCTGTCGCTCGGCATCATCAGCCAGCCGGAACTCGCCGGATTGAAGAACCCGTCCATGGCGGGAGTGCTAGAGGCAGTCGTCGGTCCCTGGGGTGCTATCGTCATCAACCTAGCGCTGGTGGTTTCCGTCGCCGGCGCCTTCCTTTCCTGGACGCTGCTGGCGGCCGAGGTGCCGCACGTCGCCGGCAAGGATGGCACCATGCCGAAGTTCTTCGCCCATGAGAGCGAGCGCGGCGTGCCCTCCACGTCCCTGCTGGTCACGAACCTGCTGGTACAGGCGTTCCTGATCATCACGCTGTTCGCGCAGAGCACCTACCAGGCGCTGTTCTACATCGCCTCCGCCGCCATCCTGGTGCCCTACATCTTCTCCGGCGCCTATGCGGCCAAGCTCGCCATCACCGGCGAGAGCTACAAGACCGGAGAGAGCCGCAAAGGCGCGCTACTGATGGGGCTCGTGGCCACGGTCTACGGCCTTTGGCTCGTCTATGCCGCCGGGCTCTCCTATCTCTTCATGTGCGCGGTCCTCTACGCGCCCGGCATCGTCTTCTACGTCTGGGCACGGCGCGAGAACCGGGAGCGCGTCTTCCATCCGGTTGAGGCTGTTCTGGCCGCCGCGCTCGTCGCCGTCGGCCTCTATGCCGCCTACGAAATGGCAACCGGCGCAGTGAGCGCGCTCTGACGCGGCCCGACTTTCCGAAAAGGATGAGACATGACAGATCTCGGCGTCCATTCCGAAACCGGCCGGCTGCGCGAAGTGATCGTGCATCGGCCCGACCTCAGCCTGCGGCGGCTTACTCCCGACAACTGCAAGGCGCTGCTGTTCGACGACGTGCTGTGGGTCAAGCGGGCGCGGCAGGAGCATGACGTCTTCGTCGACGCGCTGCGCGAACGGCACGTGACCGTGCATTCCTTCAACGAACTGCTGGCCGAGACGATTGCTGACGCCGAGGCGCGCGACTGGCTTCTCGACCGCCGCGTCGACGCTTCGGTCGTCGGCTACGACATGGTTGACGAGTTGCGCGGCTGGCTGGACGAGATGCCGGCGGACCAGCTTGCCTCTGTGCTGGTCGGCGGCATCGCGCGCGCCGAACTGCCGTTCCGCCCATCCGGCCTCACCGGCAAGACACTGCTGCCGCAGGATTTTGTCCTGTCGCCGCTGCCCAACCAGCTCTTTACCCGCGACAGTTCGTGCTGGATCTATCGGTCCGTCTCGGTGAACGCGATGTACTGGCCGGCGCGAAAGCCGGAGGCGGCCAATGTCGAGGCCGTGTATCGCTTTCATCCGCGCTTCCGCGACGCCGGCCTACCCTTTGTGTCGCCGGACAATCCAGGCCCCGGCGTCAGCCTGGAAGGCGGCGACGTCATGCCGGTCGGCGGCGGCATCGTGCTGATCGGTATGGGCGAACGCACCACGCCGCAGGCCGTCGGCGGGCTGGCCCGCAGCCTGTTCGCCGCCGGCGAGGCGACCCGCGTCGTGGCCGCGCTGATGCCGCGCGACCGCTCCTTCATGCATCTCGACACTGTCTTCACCTTCTGCGACCGCGACCTGGTGACGATGTATCCGCCGGTCGTGGAGCGGCTGCGCACCTTCTCGCTGCGCCCCGGCGACGGTGAGGCTGCCGTCGACGTTGTCGAGGAGGAAAAGTCTTTCACCGAGGTCGTCCAAGAGGCGCTCGGCCTGAAGGCACTGCGCATCGTCGCCACCGGCGGGGATGCCTACCAGACCGAGCGCGAGCAATGGGACGATGGCAACAATGTCGTCGCCGTCGAGCCGGGCGTGGTCATCGGCTACGATCGCAACGTCTATACCAACACGCTGCTGCGCCGCGCCGGCATCGAGGTGATCACCGTCGAGGGCGCGGAACTGAGCCGCGGCCGCGGCGGCGGCCATTGCATGACCTGCCCGATCGCGCGCGATCCGATCTGACCGAGGAATGAACCGATGCCCGTCAACCTGCATGGCCGCAACGTCCTGACGCTGGACGACTTCTCCGGCGCTGAAATCCGCTACCTGCTCAGGCTCGCCGCCGACCTCAAGACGGCCAAGCGGACCGGCAACGAAGTGCCCCGACTGGCGCGCAAGAATATCGCGCTGATCTTCGAAAAGGATTCCACCCGCACGCGCACGGGTTTCGAGGTTGCCGCCTACGACCAGGGCGCGCACGTCACCTATATCGGGCCGTCCGGCAGCCACATCGGCCATAAGGAATCGATGAAGGACACGGCACGAGTCTTGGGGCGAATCTACGACGCGATCGAGTATCGCGGCTTTTCCCAGCACCAGGTCGAACTTCTTGCCGCCTATGCCGGTGTCCCGGTCTACAACGGCCTCACCGACCTGGACCATCCGACGCAGATCCTCGCCGACTTCATGACCATGCGTGAGTTCACCCACAAGCATCTGTCCGATATGACGGTCGCTTTCGTCGGGGAAGGCAAGGACAACGTCGCCCAAGCGCTGGCCATCGGCGCTGCGAAGGTCGGCATGGACATGCGCATCGCTTCGCCGCGACGGCTATGGCCCGAACAGGATTTCTGCGCCCATGTCAGGGCGCTGGCGGGGCGCAACGGCGGGCAGTTCAGGATAGATACCGACGTGGAGGCCTGCGTCAAAGGCGCCGACTTCATCTACACCGACGTCTGGCTGTCCATGGGCGAGGAGGAAAGCGTCTGGGGCGAGCGCATCAAGCTTTTGACGCCCTACCGGGTCACGCGCGCACTGATGGCCGCGACCGGCAACCCATACACCAAGTTCATGCATTGCCTGCCGGCTTTCCACGACACCGAGACAGAAGTCGGCCGGCATGTCGCCAGCGAGTACGGCGTCGACTGCATGGAGGTAGAGGACGCGGTGTTCGAGTCTGAGGCTTCCATCGTCTTCGACCAGGCCGAGAATCGCATGCACACGATCAAGGCGATCCTCGTCGCCACGATCGGCGGCTGACGATGCGCATCGTCGTTGCCTTGGGCGGCAATGCGCTCTTGAAGCGCGGCGAGCCGATGACGGCCGAAAACCAGCGTGCCAACGTCCGCCGGGCAGCCGTAGAGCTTGCCGAACTGGTGAAGGCCGGCCATTCGCTGGTCATCACGCACGGCAACGGGCCGCAGGTTGGCCTGCTCGCGCTGCAGGCAGCGGCTACGCCAGATGCGCCCCTCCCGCTCGACATCCTCGATGCCGAGACGGCCGGCATGATCGGCTACGTCATCCAGCAGGAACTGGGAAACCTGGTGAAGGATCGGCCGGTCGCCACGCTGCTGACGCAGGTGCGCGTCGATCCGCGCGATCCGGCTTTCGCCAGGCCCACCAAGCCGATCGGCCCGGTGTACGACGAAACCACGGCCCGCCGTTTCGCCGCCGGGCGCGGCTGGACGGTCGCGCTCGACAACGACAAGTGGCGCCGCGTGGTGCCGTCGCCGAAGCCGCTGGAAATCCTGGAAGCCGAAGTGCTCGCCTTTCTCATCGAGCGCGGCATCATCGTCATCTGCGCTGGCGGCGGCGGCATCCCCGTCATCGAACTGGACAGCGGCGGTATCATCGGTGTCGAGGCCGTCATCGATAAGGATCTTGCCTCGTCCCTGCTGGCGCGACAACTCGGTGCGGACATGCTCGTCATGCTGACGGACGTCAATGCTGTTTATCTCGACTGGGGGACATCGAAGGCGCGGGCGCTGGGCAACGTGCAAGTCGGCGAAATATCCGCTACGGACTTTCCGGCCGGCTCGATGGGGCCGAAGGTCGAAGCCGCCATCGAATTCGCAATCGAGACCGGAAAGCCGGCAGCGATAGGCAGCCTCGAAGACGCCGCCGCAATCGTCGCCGGCCGGCGGGGAACGCGCATTACGGCCGATCGGCACGTCGGTTCGGCCGTCGCCCCGTCTTGATCGGCGTCAAGGCGCGTTCGCCTGCGGTTTCCTATGGTCGGCATCGTGAACGCGGTGCCGGACGGAAGGGTAGACCCCATGGGCTACAAATCCATTCTCGTAAATCTCGATATCGACGGCCCGGTAGTTCCCGTCGTGAAGGCGGCCGCCGACCTCGCCGGTCGCAATGGGGCCAGGTTGATCGGATTCTGCGCGGCGGATGCGCCGATACCTATGGCGGGACCGGAAAGCAGTGCCCTGGCCGCCGAGACATGGATGCAGCTGCGCGAAGACATACAGTCCCGTTTCAAGGAGCTGCGCGGCAAGTTCGAGGCGCTGGTGGCCGGCACCGTGGAAGCCGGATGGCGCGAGGCGCTCGACAATCCGACCCGCGCCCTGGCGGAAACGTCGAGGGCGGCGGACCTGATCGTGACGGGCGCGGTCAAGGGTGCGGGGACAGGCGACGCCTATCGCAGGGTCGATCCCGGAAGCATCGTCCTCCAGGCCGGACGGCCGCTGCTGGTCGTCGCGCGCGATGCCGAGCATGTGCCGGCGAAGAACGTCGTCGTCGCCTGGAAGGACACGCGCGAGGCACGCCGCGCCGTCGCCGATGCGATTCCGCTGCTGAAGTCAGCGGACAAGGTGACGGTAGTGGCAGTCGTCCCAGAAGTCGACCAATGGGTCCGCGCAAGCCTCGCGGATGTCGTCGCCTTTCTTGGAACGCACCGTATCAAGGCCACCCCGGAACTGATCGAAGGCACCGACGAACACCTGACGCTGTTCAGGTCGCTGGACAACAGCGGTGCCGACCTGATCGTATCCGGCGCGTACGGCCACAGCCGCCTGCGCGAATGGGCCTTCGGCGGCGTGACGCGCTCGCTTCTCGACGAAACGGGCCTGAACCGCTTCATGTCGAGTTGACGGAACAGCCGGGAAAGCCCATCCGTTGAGAAGCCGGCAGCCGCGTAACACAGCTTGCGCGGAAGCCAGTTCGCGTGCGGCGGAGTATGCTTTCGCCATGCCCGAAACCCTTAACCGGGCGCCGATCGCCATCGTGGACGAGGATCAGTCGGCCGTATCCTCACGCATCGCCAACGCCTTCTATCTTCCCTATTTCATGCCACCCCGGCTTATTGCACGACGACGAGGCGCACGATCTCACGGCCGCGACGGGTCAGGATGACTTCCTCGCCGGCTTCTGCACGTCTCACCAATTCGGAGAGCTGTCCTTTGGCATCACTGACAGATACGTGCATCGCATTCGCTCTTCCGAATTCTTCGTGCATATCCACCACCAATTAGGTGGTCCAAGTCAATGGCGCGATGAAGCGCGGACGTGCTCAGGTCAAAGCATCGTTGTCCGGCTCACGGCTCTTACGCTTCCCGAACGGAGCCATAGCCAGCGCGTTTTGCCGCCTTCACGAATTTGCGGTCAAAGCTCACCATTCCATTGCAATGCGTCGCCTTGCCGAGATGCAGCGCATCGGCGAAATCCATGCCACGCTCGGCCAGATCGAGCGCCATTGCTACCACAGGGCCGTCCTCGACCGTTACGGTCGGAAGGCCGGCAAACAGCCGTATCGCCCGGACCACGTCCATCGAATTATAGCCATAGGTACTGCGCAGCACCCATTCGGTTTCCAGAATAACGGTGACGGCGACGAATACCGCCTGTCCATCGATCAATGCCCGTGCGCGCGGCGATTGTTTCGGGTGATCATTGGTCAGGTAGCGGACGACGATGTTGGTATCAATCGCCAGCATGACGCCGCTTTGCTTCCGCAAGAACGCCGGCATCCATCTCTTCGAGGCTCTTCGGCTTGCCCTGATAGGGCAGGGCGCCGAATACGTCTTCCGGCCGCGTTTCGGCAAAGGCAGGAGCCGGCTTCAGCAATACGCCATCCTCCGTCTCCTCGACGGTCAGCCGTGTGCCCGCACCCCATGCCCGGCGCTGGCGAAGCGCGCTCGGCAGGATGACCTGTCCCTTGCTGGAGACGGTAGTTGTAAGTTTTTCGAGGGTGGCCATCAGCCTGATCCTTGCCCATGTAAGACGAATGTAAGATAGCGCCTGCCGCTCATCCGTTCAAGGCAGATGCGAGAGGAAGAGAGGGCCGGGAAGGGCTTGGCTTGCCGGGACCGGGAGAGAGCGTCCGGGCAGGCCACACCTTTCCCGGCTCTCGATAGGATTTTCTATGAACATCGCATCTTTGCCGGCGGCCATCGCGGCCGCCGCCCCTCTGATATCGACCGGCCGTGCCGACCAGATCTGCCAGGCGGCACGGACCCTCCTTCCATTCCTCGAAGGCGGCCGGACCATCGGCGCGGCCGATCTGCGCACCAGCATGACGAATGCCTGCGGTGGAACCGACGCCGAGGGGTTCTGATCCTGGAAAGACGCCTATGAGGCGACGGAAGTCGCGCAGGTGCTTTTCCTGCGCAAATTCGACAAGGCCATCACCAGCGGCCAAAGCCAACCGCACGCAGCGCTCGATATGCTGACAGGTGGCCGGCCTCGTGCCGACCCATACGCGGCGCTCGCAGGAGAGCCAGTCTCCGCAACAGTTTTCAACGCCGATGTCACTCGCCTGGGTCGCCGCTTTCGGCCGGCGTCAACGTCGAAGGCATCGTCACGGACGCCGTATGGCGGCACCTACAATCGGCATTCGCCCATCTTGTCCCCGGCGGGCGACTGGTCACGATTACGGCTGCGCCTCAGGCTCCTCAAGCTCGGCGGCCGCGTCACCGAAACCGTCTCGCGGATCCGTCTGCCCCTCGCGCCGCTTGTCCCGAGGCCTGCTTGTTCCGCCATCTCGCCGGCGCCTTCGAGCCGGCCGCACCGTGAGCGCCGGACGCCAAAGCCCCCAAACCCGACAAACTCAACCCCAGCACGTGTCAAGAAGTCCCATCTTAACCGCGGTAGAACAGACGCATTGACCCTGCTTGAGCGGGCGCTCGGTACCACTCCTTCCGTCGCGCCGGTGAATAAGACGGGCTAGGTTTCCGCAATTCAGCGATCGGACCGTTCCCGAGCCGCCTTTTTGTAGGACATGACTGTGGCGACCAAACCCGGATCGAGCAGGGAATTGATCAACTTCTGCGCTTCAGGATCATGTCGCATGTTTCCGTCAGCGAACTCGACGGCCATCATGCAGCCGGTTGCCGGTGCGTCGTCCTGGAGAAACACCCACCCTTCGAACACGTCGGTAGTCTCAAAGAGAACGGCTCCATTTTCGTTGATCACAGCGTATCCGACGATGATCTCCGAAAGAGGCTTGGACGGCTCGGCAAGCGTCATGCAGTCTATAAAGTAGGCTCGCTGTATCTTTTTCTCCAGTTCAGGATCCGGTTCCGAGCGGCGATGATCGGCTATTATTTGGCGACATTGCGACACGATCTTCTGAGTACCCCTGGGTTGCCCTTCATAGAGCGGCCAGTCTCCGGTTATCAGGCGCAGATATTCCGTAGCCAGATCTTCGATCGACTCCCTGACAAGAGCCTCCGGGACACGCACGTCGGCTGTATCCCTCAGGCGACCGACAAATTCTCCGTCCCAGAGCCAGGTCTTGCCGAAGAGCGTTGCCAACGACCAGCTTGGCTCGGAGCCGTCCAACCTGACCTCGTATGTTCTCCCGTCGACGAGTTCAGTAAGCGGGATGCGGTAAGGATCCATGTCGATTTCGTGAGTTAGCTTGAGCATCGTTTGATCCGACTATTAAAGAGGGCTGGCTGGCCGGTTTCCTTGCAAGGTTCACAAGCTTTATGAAGATCGGGTTATTCGATCGACCATTTTCCTGGAGGAGTAAAATTAGAAAGCCAGCTGCGTCAGACAGGCGCAGGGATGATGCTTTGTTCGATAAGCCTCCCCCAGCCTGACATGGTAAGTTCGATCGGCATCATTTGTCGGCGTCAGCCTGCATCGACATCATCTGCGGAATCTGCCTCTTCCGTTACGAGCGCGCGGCGTTCGCGGATGAGGCTCCACCCACGCTGGTAGCGCTCGACAAGATCCTGCCAGACCTCTTGCGTCCGGAACGCGCTGAAGCCAACCACCTCGAGACGGGCGGCGATCCGTTCCATTAACACCATGAGGTCTTCGTGGCGTCCCTGCTCCAGATGCGTCGCAACGGCGATGTCGAGCAGCGCGCGACCGAGATCGTCATGCTGCGGCTTGCGCTGTCGTTTGAGCCGTGCCCGGTATTGCCTCTGATAGGCCTTCTGCCTCTCCAGACGTTCACGCTTGCGATCCATAGTGTCTTTCCCCGATCTTGTACCGATCTATCCTGTCATTAGTCTGCCTGTGTTCCATGCAAGCCACAAACGCCGTTTGCCGGAGTAATGGGGGGAATAGCCAAGACTGTTGCAAACGATGTTAGAGCCGATTTGGGGTTTCGGGGCGGTCCGTCACATAAGCTCAGACGGCGACTGATCCGACAGACGCGACCAGGTCGGATGGCCTTCAATGGGCGGAAGATCGATATAATGGATGACGAGGCCCGCAGGGTCCGCGACGCGGCCATCCTTGATGAGAAGGTTACAGAAACCGAAAGCACGTTCCCGCCGATCGTGGGGAGTCCCGTTCGCCTCCTGGCGCGTGCCATTGTTCCCGCTCACCCGCTGCTCTTCGGCCGGGCCTGCCCGCATCTCTTCCGGGGCCCCTCGGCTGAATCGCTTTCCCATGGTTTTGAATCGAAACACCGCAAATTTTCCCGATTTGGATTAACGTGTCCGCATGGTGAGTGAGGCTGGAGAGACCGCCAGGCACCCGGTTCCGGTAAACGGCGTTTCCGCTGTAACGGAAATCTTGTGCCTTGAATCGGATTACCGCAAATCGTTTCCATTCGAGATGAGTTGCCCGTAAATTGATGGGTGCAGGCGGCGGTGCCGCCGGAGTATAGGGTGCACGTCTTCCAGTCCACGCACGACAGCCGGAACCTGCGCCATCAGCTTCTCTTCTTCCCCTGCGGGTAAGCCGAGGCTTGGCCCAACCGCTTCTGTCCGCATCCCGATGCGGGTGGACCAGCGGCCCGCCATGTCTCCTGCAAACGGTGTTTCCGACGTAACGGAAATCCGGGCCGCTGAATCGGATTACCGCAAATCGTTGTGATTTGAATCGACGTACCGACAAGTCGACTCGCCGTGGTGCGACCGGATTTCCCCTCTGCCAAAATTAACCATAAACGAGCTCTTTGGCTTGAGATCCAGGCCGGATCCCGATCGATAAGAGCTGTTCACGCGGGAAGCGCGGACGAGAGATCGGCCTCCGCCGGGTGCAGGCACACCCGGCGGAGGCCTGACCCAAACGCCTGTAAGGAGGTATCTGGGCTATGAACAATGATAGATGGCGTGGCCGCCGACCGGAAGGGGATCGGCGCGCATTCGACACAGGATCGGCGGGTTATCGACGCCCTTTCCAAGCGCTGAGAGATATGCGGCAAGATAATGTAGCCGAAACGGCGGACACCGGCAGGCTGGTCGACGAGGCGATGAAGGCGGCGCTCGCCGCCGAAGCGCGGGAAGATGTCACCTTCGGCGAATACGCGTCGCTGTTCGGCTTCTTCCGCTCGGCGGTGATGCAGGAAGGCAGGCTGGTCGAGCTGGCCGTCGAACAGGCGATCCGACAGGATCCAGACCTTGCACTCCTGCCGATAAAACCGATGCCGATCGTTCCGGCCGCGCAGGAGATGCTGAAGCGGACCCCAGCCGACCAGCTCAAGGGCGTGCGGGTTCCAGCACGGGTCCATGCGACGGAGACCTATCGGCCGGACCTGTTCATCGTGAACAGGACTCGTCATTCGGGCCTTATTCTCGACATCAAGCGGAGCCTAGTGTCCTATCGTCCGCAGGAGATCGACCGGCTGCGCTTCCGGATGCTGGCGGTGGCGGCGATCGCGCCGGAATGGGTTGCCGAGCACCAGCATACGCTCCTGGTGGAAGTCGAAACCGCCATCGTTGACGGCGCCGACGAGGTGTCCGATCCGGAGCGCGGCGTCTTCCGGCTCTCCGAGGTCGACATGCTCCTCGAGACCGCGGGAGCGGCCGAATCCATCAGCGAGGTCAGGCAGGCGTTTTCCCGCCGGGTGCAGGCGGAGCTTGCCAGGCGATGCCAGATTCTGGGTAAGGGACAGCCTGGCGGTCTCGTTGCCGAATCCTTCAGGTATCCGTCGGAACCGCCATCGGCGCCGCCTGTCGAGGATTACCCGACCGTCGTGCCGTTGGCGGCATCGGGCGCCCGGCCGCGCTTCGGCTATGCGCGCCGTCCCGGAATGCCTTGACGGCTGAACCCGGCGGGCCTTCGGCCTCCGCTTCGAATCCCTGATTTTCCAAATCCGACCGCCGTGGCAATTGCCGCGGATCGCAGGAGTATTGTCTCGTGAAGAATCCATTTCCCTGGAAGGTCCAGCCACCGCTCACCGTCGTGCCCAAGGAATCGCGCCGACGCCCGCGGCGCAATTCCAGTCTCGATGCGGCAAGCCTTCGGGGCGGAAGCACTCGGGCGCCGAGCGGGCCGGTCGACCGCAATGACCGTGGTGATCACGTGCCGCTGCCGACGCCGACCGTCCGATCCAAGCCCGCGTCGGCCTCGCATGATTTGCTGACCTATCTCGGCCACAGCGAATCCTGCGCGGCGCTGAGGCGCAGGGGGATGATCGCGTCCTGCGACTGCCCGGTCAAACCCCTCGAGGATCCGGCCATCACGATCGGACTAGTCATCCGTTTCGCCAGGATGAGCCTTGCCCGGCATTGCGCCATCCCGCCCGTCCTCATCGAACTCTTGGCGCGCCGCGTCGAGGAAGGCGACGCCGCCTCTATCATGGTCGCCGAATGGCTCGACACCATCGGCCTGGCCGAGTTGAAACCCATGCCTCGCTGGAAGTGGAGATCGCGCTAATGGATATCCGTCTGGCACAGCATTTCCTGCGGCAGCTGCGGCATCGCCTGGAAGCAGACGCGATCGACCATGCCGTCGAGCGTGGAATCCTTGTCGAGAAGCTTGGAACCATATCCGGACGCAAGATGCGCACGTTCGCGCCCGGTCCGCTCGCTTCCGGCAAATCGGCGGCGGAGATCGCCATTCTCCTGCGCCATCAGGGCCATGCGGGTTTTGTCGCCGGCCGCTCCGATGATGAATGGACGGATTTCGGGGATGTAGTGGTGGCCGCTGACGGAGATCGTGAAGGATTCGCATCCGTGTCCGATCCTGTGTCCGCGGCATCCGGCGACACGCTCAATATCACCGAACTGATGCGGCTTGTGCGCCAGAGTGCCGAAACGCCACGGCCGGAAGTGGTCGCCACCCTTTTGCTGGTCGCCCAATCGCTCAGGATGAGCGCGACGTCGCTCGACGAGACCCTGCGTATCCTGCGCGAGCCCCGGCCGATCATCACGATCACGAGCCGGGTTACAGGATTCGAGCAGGCATTCCTCGACCTGTTCGAGGAAAACCTCATCCTGCCCGGCAAGACCGCGACCTGTGCCGGCTATGGCCTGACCAGGCGCGCCAATGGATTCCGCTTTTCCACGGTTTCCGATCCCCGCTGGCGGGTAATTGTCTTTTCCGGAGAAGAGCGCCCTACGGTCTCCGACAAGACCGCCGAACGCCAGGTCGGACTGGCGGCGATCAGCCCTTATCCGATCCTTGGCATTGCCGATGATGAAAAGCATCTGCCGCCATCGCTGACGCGGGCGGCGCGCATCAACCTCTCCTGCGGCCCCATCACCATGCCGGTCATTCGCGAGACGATGCGGGCCGTTCTGGGCGAGGTCTCCGAGGGCGGCATTACGTGGCAGCATTGCGAAGCCTTGACCATCGCCGACCTCGCGCTTGCCATACGCCCCGGCGTGCCGGTCGGAAGAATCCTTGATCTTCTGGAGGAAATGGCAAGAGCGCGGATTGCATCGGCCGAAGCCGCGAGCGACGAGACGAGCGATTCCGGTTCGGACAAGGAGAAGACATCGACCGTCACGATCAAGAAGGCTGGTCGCGGCGATCCCGGTTCCGGCAGCGAACGTATCCGCCCGGCCTCATTGACAGGAGCCGACAAGGATCGAATCCCTCGTGTCGAAACGCTCTCCGGCTATGGCGATGCCCGGGCCTGGGCGCTCGGTCTCAAGGAGGATCTAAAGCTCTGGCAGTCAGGCTCGCTCGCCTGGGAGGACATGAGCACCCGTCTCCTTCTGTCCGGACCGCCGGGAACGGGCAAAACTCTGTTCGCGCGGGCGGTCTGCAACACGCTCCAGGTTCCGCTCTTTGCCACGTCAGTCGCGACCTGGCTTGAGCCCGGCTATCTGGGCGATGTCCTGAGGCGGATGATGAGCGCGTTCCGGGAGGCGGAGGCAGCAAGTCCTTCGATCCTGTTCATCGACGAGATCGATGGTCTTGGCACGCGCTCCTCCGGCAAGGATTGGTCCGAGTATCACAACTCGATCGTGAACAGATCCCTGGAGCTTCTCGACGGGGCCGCAAAGACGAGCGGCGTCATTGTCATCGGCGCCACGAACAGGTCCGAAGTGATCGACCGGGCCGTCCTCCGCTCCGGAAGGCTGGAGACGCATGTCATCATCCCGCAGCCGACCACCGAAACCCTGATCGGAATCCTTGAGCATCATCTTGGCGCCGATGTGGATGTCATCATCGCCAGTGCGCCGCAGGAAGTCACCGACGCGGTCAGAGACTCGGATGGTGCCAAGGCGAGCGGCCCGGATGAGAAAGGTCTCGATCCCGTCGATGCCGATTTCGCGAAGGCGGCCGCCGCGAAATCCGTTCCGGACAGTAAAGACCCCGACGCTCGCGCCGGCCGTCGCAATGCGCGTTCCGAGGCGGCGTCATCGAGACAATTGAAGGACTCGCAAAATGATACTGTTTGATCGCACGGGCGCCACCGATCCGGCATTCGATTTCGAGCAGGCGCGGCTGGCTGCGCTTCTCTCCGACATGGAGATGCTGCGCGCGGGTGTGCCGCCAAAAGACGTAGCCGCGGATGCGCCGCTTCTCGATCGCTGGCTGGTTGCGCACCGTCCTGCCGCGTGTCTCCTCGGCCAGTCGACGGGGCACCCGCTCCTGCCCGGGATCGGCCGCGAGATCGTCACGTCCGACCTGATGCTGTTGTCGGAGGACCGCTCCTGGGCAAGGACCCTCTCACGCTGGTACCGCCTCGGTCGGCCTGCCGGCGGCGCGCGACAGGATTCATGATGTCCGGGAATGGTTTTGGCCACGAGGCCATTTGCCAGAATCTTGCCGTGGCGGGAATTGCTTCCCGATTATTGGGAAGAGCTCCGTCCGCGTACGCTATGGCCGATGGCCATTCAGCACATCATCGTCGGTTCGATTTCATTCAAAAAGGTAGGGTGATGCCATGACATTGCAGGATCAGAATTCTGGAAAACCCTCCTCTCACCACGCCGTGCTCCGTGGTCTCGCACGGCAGGCGATAGGCATGAGTGGCGCGGATATCGCCAAAACCGTCCGAGAGGCACGGCAGAAGGCCCGCCGGGAACGGCGAGCGCTTGCTCACGCCGACCTGACCGCTCTCCTGGTCGGCTCGCGCCCGGCACGATCGCCATCGATGCGCCGCCGCATGGCGATCCACGAATGCGGTCACGTCGTCGCTCGTCTTGCTTATGATCTTGGCGCCATCACCCTCATCACCATCGATGGCCGGGATGGACATGGCTTTGTAGAATCCGTCGTGGACGAGGCCTCCGTCCAGACGGAAGACAGGCTTGCTCACCTGATCCAGGTGTATCTGGCAGGCCGCGCGGCCGAACTTGAGCTTTGCGGCGGGGCGCTTGCCGGCTCCGGCGGCAGCGGAAAATCCGATCTGGCCCGTGCGAGTGCATTGGCCTATGCACTCGAGGTCTCCCTCGGCTATAGCAATGTGGCCCCGCTGCTCTACCGCGATCCCGACGATTACGTTGCCGAAATCCGCTTTGATCCGGACCTCGCCGCTCGCGTGAACCGCCGTCTCGAGGCGGCGCATGCGGCCGTCACCACTCTCATTCGCAGTAATCTCGACGCTCTCCACCATCTCGCAAACGCGCTGATCCGTCACGGTACGCTCGAAGGTGATGAACTTGATGAAATGCTGGCGGAGGTGAGAAAGCGCCTGGCCGAGAGCGGCATGAGCTGAGTTCCGGGGCGGTCGGCTCTTCAACATAACCGGCAGCGTGTTCGCCACGCTCAGCACCCCGTCGACGGAGATCGCGCTCTCCGGCCGTATCGCCAGATTATCCAGACGTTTGGAAGGCCGAAACGTCCGGATGATCTGCCACGGCCGGGTCGTCAGCATTGGCTATCTCTCGCGTAAATGCACCGGATATCGGTCCAACGAGCCGGCGGAAACGGCGCCGTATCGGATGAAGCCGGATTTGTTCCTTGCAAGCCCCGCCAGCATCCTTCTTGCAGGAGGCCCGATCGGCGGGCCTCGCCATCGCGAGGAGGAAGTGCTGTGAGTTCAGTGGAAGTTTTGGGGGACGTTGCCAGGTTCGAAAGTCTGCACGAGCGGTTTCGTGCGGCCATCGATCGCGTGCTCGATCTCGATGAAGAGTTCGATCTGCAGGATGAGCTCGAGCTTGAGTTCATAAGACGGCTATTCGCCGCCTGGACCGAGCTGAAGAATCCGATCCATACCGCGAGCAGCAAATCGCTTTGGAAGACGCTCAACTGGTTCGATGCCGAAGTCGAGCTGGCGGCGTGCGAGCTGGATGGGCTCGAAGCCAAGCTTCGCTCCATGACGCCCGCGTTCTGACATTCCTGTCAGGCCAGCTTGAAGAGCAAAACCGTCGCCGCTTACGAAACGGTGACGGTCAGCTCTACAAGCTTGCTCGTCGAGGGCATTATCCGATAAAGCACGGCAAAACGATCCTGCACCGGCTCGACTGTCATTGCCGACCAGATGCGGACCAGTGACTTGTTGCACGCAGCCATTCTACATTTAGATACCAAGGAAGAGGCGATGAAGCTCCAGACCCGGCCTTACATCGTGGAAGTCAAACAGAGGCGTGGCCGGCCGAAACGGAACCGCTCGATCTGGGGCGATCTCGACCTCTCCGCCATAGCGTCCGATGGATTAAATGAGGCCGCTGCGGCGGAACCAAAGAACTTTCAGCTTATTGACTCTGACGTGACGGCCAATAAAGCTGAAGATGGTAATCAACAAGCGGAGCACCTTATGGCCGACCCTCAGGAAACTGAATCAACGCAAACGCCGACTACAGAGCCTGCGAAGGCTGGCGCAGCCGAAGCAAAGGCGAAGGCTCCCGGAACCCGGAAGACAGCAAAAGCACAACCGAAGCGGCCAGTGGCCAGGGGCGTTGCCAAAGCGGCCACAACGGAAACTGCCTCAGTTTCCACCGCCAAGGGTTCTCGCAAAACCTACTCCGCCAGCGAGCGCGCACAGAAACTCGGCCAGATCAGGAAGTCGATCGGTCGCGGCGAAAACGTCAAAGTTGCGACAAGGCAGGCCGGCATCTCGGAGCAGACCTATTATCAGTGGAAGAAGGCGGCGTCAGCGGCACCGGAGAGCGGTGAGTTGAAAGACCTCGTAGCACTCGAGGAAGAGAACGCTCGCCTGAAGAAGATGCTGGCTGAACAGCTGCGCAAGGAAAACGCGGAGCTCAAGAAAAAGCTCGGAATGAGCTGAGCCACGTTGACAGCGGCTGTCCGTTTCGAATCGAGAGCACTGCGTTTGGTCGTCAGAAATCCGCCCGATCCATGCGCCCGTTTCCGACTGTAGACGGGCGCATAGCCATCGCGTAAAGAGGCCCAAAATTTTAAGCCCGGCGGCAACGGAGTGAAGCGTGAATAGCCGGTTGTCACGCGCTCCTGGCGATCCGGCATGCTCCATATGGACCATGCCACCTACACGAGCCAGGATAAATGCCAATGAGCGTGGCACAATTTAGATCGGCTACGAATCAATGCGTTCCCGCCTGCTAACGGTCACGGCCGCGGCGCCTTCACTCAAACGTTACACACCGCACGCATCGCTCGCGCAACAAGTCACACGCTATGTCGAGAACCGTTCCGCTGACAGATCCAGCCAGTATGGGCATACGCGACAACTGCGTGTCGGTGATCTCGCGGACGATGTCCCCAAGCCGATCGGCTGCATTCTCACCATGTTGAAAGGGACCGAGACCGACGGCTTCGGCAGCGTCGGCCATCCGCATGAGCTCGACGGCAAGCTCCTGGATGTCGGATCGCAGCTCCTTTCTGAACTCTGATCCGATCGTCGGGATGGCGGTGCGCATTCCGATGCGCAGGAAGTCGAGGATCATCATTTCGGCGGCTTGTCGTTCGGGTAAGGAATCGAGATTCCGCTCGATGAACTGTGCCAGCATCAGATGGAGCGACCCTTGTACCAGCGCGCGCTTGCTGTCTTCGGGAGCATCGTGGAGAATTTTCTCCGACAGCGCCTTGACGGTATCGGCCAGGTGTTCAGTCATATCGATAGGCTCCTCAATATACGCAAGTACGGGCGGCTTAGATGCGGAGCAAGAGCCGAGATTCTGAAAGCCCGGATGCACGAAGGGCGCAAAGCCAAGGCACGGCGCGGCGAGCTCATTCTTGGTCTGCCGCGCGGTTACGTGCTGAAGCCCTCAGGCGAAGTGGCATTGGATCCGGACGAGGAGGTTCAAAGGGTCATACGCCTGGTCTTCGCTTTGTTCGAAAGGCGTCGCTCGATCAGTGGCGTCCTGCGATACCTCGTGGACTATGACATCGCGCTTCCCGATCGTATACGCAGCGGCCCTGAAAAGGGCGACGTGTGCTGGAACCGGCCTAATACCGCGACGCTCGGCGACATGCTTCGTCATCCTGGTTATGCCGGGCCTATGTCTTCGGGCGCCGTCACCATGACGGACGTCTCCGACTTCCCGGCAAACCGCACAGCGGTCGACGCCTTGTTCGCGATCCACAAAAATGGATGGTGCTGCACCAAAATGCCCATCCAGCGTACATTGACTGGCAATCCTATGAGCGGAATCAGGAATTGATGGCGGCAAACCGTTCGCGATATACCGGCGTCCCGCGTGGTGGCGCAGCACTACTTGGCGGCTTGATCATCTGCGGCGTGTGCGGCCGTAAAATGGTGACTGGCTACAATGATGACGGACGGGAAGCGCGCTATAGCTGCAGCTATGAGGCCACCACCTATGGTGGGCCACGGTGCCAGTCGATCAGCGCACGTCCGGTAGACACATGTGTGACCGCGTTGATTCTTGAGGCCCTTTCGCCGGCCGCAATCGACGTCAGCCTTCAGGTTGCCGAGGATATCGAACTCAAACGACAGCAGCTCCACGACGGCTGGAAGCAGCGACTGGAACGCGCGGATTATGAAACAGCACTCGCACGCCGCCGCTACGAAGCTGTCGATCCTGACAACCGTCTGGTCGCGCGGACGCTTGAACGGGATTGGGAAGCAGCAATGGCGACGAAACAGGCGCTCGCGGATGACCACCAGCGGGCCCTTGCGCGACAACCTGAGCGGCTAACGGCGGAGGAAAAGGACACGGTCCGCCGGCTGGCAGAAGATGTGCCTGCCCTGTGGAGGGCGCAGTCCACCACATCACGCGACCGGCAAACCATCGCCCGTATGATGCTCGATCGCGTCCGGGCGTTTCGCGAACAGCATCGACGTAAGAGACCGTGGATCTATTGCTATGAATGACAAGACCCAGCCATCCGTTCTCATTCTCGCCGGCGATGGCGTAGGCCCGGAGATAATGGCAGAGACCAGACGCGTACTAGACTGGTTCGTCGAGAACCGCGGCCTGGACATCTCGATAAGGGAAGAGAAATTCGGCCGCTCGGCATGGGAGAGCTACGGCACGCTTGTTCGTCCGGAACTGAAGGCCGCGGTGGAAAGCGCCGACGCCATCCTGTTCGGGGCATCGCAAGTAGCCGATTTCCTCGACATTCCGCGGCATGAGCGCGAACCCGACCCGCTGCTGCAATTCCGGCGGGATCTCGATCTCTTCACCAACTTGCGCCCCATCCGCATTCATCCCGACCTTGTCGCGCAATCCAGCCTGCGCTCCGAAGTACTTGACGGCGTCGACATGATGATCGTCAGGGAATTGACGGGCGGTCTCTATTTCGGCGAGCCGCGCGGACGCGCCGACGACGGAAGCAAGGCTCTCAACACGATGGTCTATTCCCGGCATCAGGTCGAGCGCATCGCGCGCGTGGCGTTCGAGGTCGCACGCGGCCGCGAGAGGCGTGTGTGCTCCGTGGACAAGGCGAACGTGCTCGAAGTCAGCGCATTCTGGCGCGAAGTCGTTACGGAAATCCGCGACGCGGAATTCCCGGACGTCGAGCTCACGCACATGTATGTCGATAACGCGGCGATGCAGATCGTACGACGGCCAGCCCAATTCGACGTTCTTCTAACCGAAAACCTGTTCGGCGACATCCTTTCGGACTGCGCGGCGATGATATCAGGTTCCATCGGAATGCTTCCCTCGGCCTCGATTGGGCCGGAAGACGAGAACGGCAGGCGCCAGGCGCTTTACGAGCCGATTCACGGCAGCGCACCCGATATAGCCGGCAGGGGCATTGCCAATCCGCTCGGGTCCATTCTCAGTCTCGCGATGTGTCTTAGGCACACGCTGGACCGACCGGACGACGCGGCTTTGCTGGAGACCTCGGTTCATCAGGTGCCGAACGCCGGGGCACGAACACAAGATATCGCCTCCGCCCGCGGTTCCTGCATCAGCACGACTGAAATAGGTACGATATTGATCGATATGCTGGATAAAATGGACCAGAAAGTAATTCAGCCGTTCTAATATCTGTCTCCCGGCGATCTCTAGTACATTGGCGATACTTGCGCTAAGCGGTATAGCTTAATCTTTCCGATGATCGGTTGAGGCCATAGGTCCAGCCTTGTCCTGGCCCACCTCCGTCTCGACGAGTTCGACGGTGGAGAAGAAGTGCACACGCTTGCGACGATGCTCGACCGCCTCCACGCTGAGGGCTTTGCGGATCGTGTTCCGCGACAGTCTCCTGCGCCGTGCAATCTCCCGGTATCTTCGAGGCGATCTCGAAATAGGTCTTGGCCGCGTCGGCCAGTCTACCTGACCTCTCGCGGCTCTCCGCCATAGCCTGTAGACGGTGAATATGCGTGGCGATAGTGTAGCATTTCTACCCCTCAGCACCTAGTGAGCGGCGATAGCACCGATTACCCGAGTGCGGACCCGAACGGAATTGCCGGGCAGGTAAGCGATTGGCAAGTCCTCCACTTCGACTGTCTTGAGCGTCGCATGGTCCGCGCCAGCTTCCACCGCCTTCCCTTGCGCCTCCTCGACAGCAGCGATGAGAGCTTCTTCGCGGGAGAGTCCCGAGAAGATGCGGTCGATCTCACCGCTTACCTGCGCGATTGCCGCGCCAACGGCATTGGCGACGGCGTGATGTTCGACGCGGACGACTTCCGATGCACCTTCGACCCGGTCCGGGATGAGGAAGCTCCCGCCGCCGACCGCGAGCAGCGGCACATCGCCGGCCTCCGTCTTCATGCGATCTATCCCTTCGACGATCATCTCGCGCATGGCACCGAGCGTGCGTTTGACGATGCCGGCATCCAGATGGGAGACCCTCTTTGCCTCGCCGATGTCGGCGATACCGGCAGCGACCGCTATATCCGTTGCGGTAAGCTGTTTGCCGCCGAACACCATCGCTTCCTGCGTCAGGCGATAGCCGACGCTGCCCGGGCCGATGCCGTTCCCATCCTCGGTGATTTCGGTGCCGCCGCCGAGGCCGATCGACAAGAGGTCCGGCATACGGAAAAGTGTGCGCACGCCACCGACCTCGACGGCGGTGTTCGCCTCGCGCGGGAAGCCGGCTTTCAAATAGCCGATATCGCTCGTCGTGCCGCCGACGTCGACAACCACACCATCCTCTATGCCCGACAGGAAGGCCGCGCCGCGCATGCTGTTGGTCGGCCCGGACGCGAAGCAATAGACGGGAAAGCGCTCGACCATTTCGGCCCGCATGATCGTTCCGTCGTTCTGGGTCAGGAAGAGCGGCGCCTCGATGCCGCTCGCCCGCATCGCTTCGATGAAGGCATTCGTGGTCTTGCGAGCGAGATTTTGCAAGCACGCGTTCAGGAGGGTGACGTTCTCGCGTTCGAGCAGGCCGATGCGCCCCAGATCGCTGGAAAGTGTGATGCGCAGATCGGGATTCTCCTCGCGCAGGATTTCCGCCGCCTCCTGCTCGCATTCGGCTGTCAGCGGCGAAAAAACGGCGCAGATGCCGGCCGAAGTGATGCCGGCGTCAGCGATTTTCCTGGCAATGTCGCGCACGGCCTCACGGTCGAGCGGCACGATCGGCCGCCCGTCATATTCGTGGCCGCCACGGATCATGTGGACTTCGCCAGAAACCAGCCGCGCAAGGTCCGTGGGCCAATCGACGAAAGGCGGCAAGGCGGCGCTCGCGGGCAGTCCGATGCGCAGCGCCGCAACCTTGTTCAACCCACGCCGCTGAACGACGGCATTCGTGAAATGCGTCGTGCCTATCGTCACGCCGTCGAGCGAAGCGGCGAGCGCGCGATTGTCCGCCAGGACCAGATCGAGCGCCTTGCGGACGCCGCTGGTCACATCCTCCGTGGTTGGCGTCTTGACCCCCTTGAGGACCTTGCCGTCCACGATCAGGGCGGCATCCGTATTGGTGCCGCCCACGTCGATGCCGATGCGCTTCATGCCGCCGCTCCAAAGACCGTTCTATAGTCGAAATCGTAGCCGAAGGCGCGAGGCCCGACATGCTGCAAGCCTTTCGGCGTAAGCAGCACTTCCGGCGCCGGCAGAACCACGACGCTGACACGCTGGCCGTAGCGGATCGACTCGGTGCCGATCGCCTCGCCCGAGACGCTATCCATGACGCAGATGATATCGGGGGTGGTTACCGCCACTTCGCCATCGCGCCATGCGGCGGCGAACTCGTTCTGGAACTCGAGATCGAGCGTCGATCCCCGATCGCCGTCCAGCCCTTCGATGCGGGCACGGCCGCGAAGAAACCCCTCGGTGGTGCGGCGGCTGATGTCCTGCACCTTGCCCCGGAAGAGCAGTACGCCGGATTCCGCCTCAACCAGGGCTGCGACCGGATCATCGTGCCGGCGCCGCGCCTCGCGGACGACGCGACCGATGCGGATCGCCTTGGTCGTGGTGTAGAGGACGCCGTGATCCTTGACTTCGCGGCCCGTGCGCGGAGCCTTGCAAGTGGCGGCGATCGAGCCAACCTCGGTGCAGACCTTGCGGCTGATGCGCTCCATCCATTTCCAGCTTGCCGCGCGCGTCACCACGACCTCGTTGTCACGAATGTCGGCAAGTGTCAGCGGGAACATCGGCAAGTCTGCAATGGCGAAGCTGGTCATCTGCGCTTCAGGGAAGGCCCTTCCCATCGAGTCTGCATCGACGACCGGCAGGCCGGTCATCGCCGCGACCTGCAGGGGCTGCAATGCATTGCCGCCACCAACCTCGACCGACATGACGGCGCGGAATTTCTTTTGAAGGTAATCCTCCATGGCGCGCAGCGGCTTGGCGGCGAAAGCCGGGTCGGAAAGCCGCTCCTGCCCGACCAGCGGCGCGCCCATATTGGAGACCACGGCGACGAGGTCGTCGTCCTCAAGCGCCATCGGGTCCATCAGTTTTACCCGCGTGCCCTCCTCGTAGAGGTTGCGCATGTTGAGGTAGGAGAGATAGGGGCTGCCGCCACCGCCGGCACCGAGTATCCATGCCCCCGTCGCCAGAGGTTCGAGTTCGTCCCGTTCGATTTCGCGCAGCATTGCCTCGCCGTCCTTCATGCCCTGCGTCAGCAGCGGGAATCGACGATGCCCCTCCCGCCATGGTGGTCGGCACCCTATCGGCGGATGGAGAGGACGCAATACGGGCGAATACTTAGACGCCGCCTGGAGGCCATCCGGAGGTCGCTTGCGATGCCTGCATATGTTACGAAATCTGGCGCAGCCGGCCGAAGCATGCCATCATCCATCGATCGCTTTTGTCAGTAGGAAACCCATGCCGCACGGCTTCCAAAATATTCCGGCGACCATGTCCGCATGAGCCCGTCAGAACCCGACGCCGGACAGCATCGTATCGCCTTCATCACCATAGGCCAGGCGCCGCGCGACGACGTCGCGCCCGAAATCCTGGGCATGATCGAACAGCCGGTGCTTTGCGACCAATATGGCGCGCTCGACGAGGTGCCGGCCGAAGAGATTGCGCGCCACGCACCCGCACCGGGTGACGACAGCCTTTATACGCGCCTCGCAAACGGCGAGCATGTCATCGTTTCCTCATCCTTTGTAGAGGGGCGCCTGGAGGAAACGGTGCGGCGCGTCGATGAAGCCGGCTACGACCTTATCGCAATCATCACCACCGGTGTTTTCCGGCCCTTCGGCGCGCGCACACCGCTGATCAACGGCCAGCGCGTGGTCGATGCCTGGATCGAATCGCTCGTCATGGACGACAGCCGCATCGGCATCATCTATCCCTTGAAGCGGCAGATCGCCGAGCGAGACTTGCGCGGCCACGCGACCACCATCCGCAATCCTCGCGCACAGGCCGCCTCGGGCGAGAGCAGGAGCCTGGAGGAAGCGGCGGAGCAGTTGAAAGGCTGCGATTTCGTTCTGATGCATTCGGTCGGCTACACCGAGGCGATGGCGCAACAGGTGGCAAGCCTGACCATGGCCCCCGTCGTCACAGCGCGCCGGGTGATCGCGGGCGCGATAAGGCTGCAACTGATGCAGATCGACGAAGCGCCCGAGGTAAACCCGACCGACATGGTCGAGCGCTTGCCGGTGAACGGTGAACCGCTTACACGGCGCGAACGCGAAGTGATGACGCTTGTGCTCGACGGGCTTTCCAACAAGCTGATCGCGCGGCGTCTCGGCATCAGTTACCGCACGGTCGAGATCCACCGCGGCCGCGCCTTCGGCAAGCTTGGCGTCACCTCTGCGGCAGATCTGATCCGGCAGATTCTGCTCAAGCGCCGCCCCTGACAGCCCTTTCGTACGTGTTCCCACGTATTGATCGGCATGCATTCTTCCGTACCGTGATCCGAACTCGACGCCTTGGCGGCGACGGGACGGGACATGCTCTTTCGGAGATTTTCTGGTGGCCAAGCGTACTGCCTTCGTGACCATCGGCCAGGCGCCGCGCAGCGACGTGACGCCGGATATCCTCGCCGAGGTGCGCACGCCGCTGACGGTCGAGGAATTCGGCGCGCTCGACGGCATGGATGCGGACGCCGTTCGCGCGATGGCGCCGGACGCGGACGAAGAGCGGCTGGTCACGCGGCTGAAGGACGGCACCGAGGTCATCATCGGCAAGAAGAAAACGCAGACGCGGCTGCAGGATCTTTTCACGCGCCTCGACGAAGAAAGCTACGATCTGATCGTGCTTCTCTGTACCGGCCATTTCGAGCCGTTCAGCGTTAAAACGCCGTTCCTGGAGCCACAACTCGTCGTCGACAATTTCGTCAAGGGCCTCTCCTACGGCGCAAGGACGCTTGGCGTGCTCGTCCCCAACGAGAAGCAGACCGAGGAATTCCACGGCATCGACGGGCTGGATGCGAAGCTGAGTTTCGCCACGCCGTATGGCACGCCGCGCTTCACGGAGGCGGCCAGCGAACTCGCCGACACCGATGTCATCGTCATGCATTGCATAGGCTATTCGGAAGCAATGCGGCGCGAGGTGGCCGAGAGCGCCCGCCGGCCGGTCCTGCTTTCGCGCCGCATGGTCGCGCACGCCGTCGACCTGCTCGTCTCGTGACGGCGGTAATACGCGGAAAGAACAAGATGGAGGAGAAAGAATGAATTTTATTCCGACGAGAATGAAGGCGCTGCCGATTGCCCTCACGCTGGCGGCGGCCACTGCCTTCACGATGAGCTGGCCTGCACAGGCTTTCGAGAAGACCCCGCAAGGTAATGTGCTGGTCTTCGGCGGGCGCCAGCCTGTGCCCAATCTCGATCCCAGCCAGAAATACGACTGGTCGACGCGGATGCTGCAGCAGGCGGTCTATGACTCACTGGTCAAGTATGAGGGCGATCCGGCCGAGATCAAGCCGTGGCTCGCCAAGAGCTGGGAAGAGAGCGACGGCGCGAAGACCTGGACGTTCCATCTGGCCGACAACGCCAAATTCCACAATGGCGACCCGGTCGACGCGGAAGCGATCAAATATTCCTTCACGCGGACGCTGAAGATCGGCAAGGGGCCATCCTGGATGCTGTCTTCCGTGCTTGCTCCGGACGGCATCGAAGTCGTCGACGCGCATACGGTCCGCTTTCACCTGAAGGAGCCCTATGCGCCTTTCCTGTCGTTCCTGCCCTGGTGGTACATCATGAACCCCAAGGAAGTGGCGGCCCACGAGAAGGACGGCGACATGGGCCAGGCCTGGCTCACGGAACACGCCGCCGGCAGCGGCCCCTTCAAGATCGCGCGCTGGCAGCAGGGTACGCTCTACGGGCTCGCGGCGCTCGACAACTACTGGAAAGGGTGGCCACACCAGACACATCCGGCAGGCGTCATCTACAAGCTGATGCGCGAAACGGCTACCCAGCGCGCCGCGCTGATCCGCGGCGACGCCGACATCGTAGAGGGCCTGTCGAGCGACGACTACGAGGTCGTCAAGTCGATGCCGGGCATCGCCATCGAGGACCATCCCGGCATGACCACGTTCGGCGTCATGTTCAATACGGCGAAGGGACCGACAGCCGACATCAACCTGCGCAAGGCCATCGCCTACGCGATGGACTACGATGCGCTTCTGAAAGTCTATAACGGCGCGGCAACGCTGGAGGACAGCCCCTTTCCCGCTGCGATCAAGGGCCACGTGACCGTCAAGGATATTCCGCGCAAGGACATGGCAAAGGCCAAGGAATATCTCGCCAAGACCAAATATGCCGGTGGCGGCCTGACGCTCGACTACGTCTACGTCCAGGGGCTGGAGGAAGAGCGCAAGATCGGCCTGATCCTGCTCGACGACCTGAAGGAACTCGGCATCACCGTGCAGCTGAAGCCGATGACCTGGCCGAACATGACGGCGCTCGCCGAGAAAGCGGATACCTCGCCGAACATGATGGCAGTGTTCACCACGCCGGTCGCTACCGATCCCGACGCGGTCGCCTTTCAATATGCGAGGGGCTCCTGGGGTAAATATTACGGCTCGCACTATCTCGACGATCTGGATCTGGAAAAGATGATCGTCGAGGCGCGTCAGACCGCCGAGTGGGACAAGCGCGCGCCGATCTACGCCAAGATCCAGGAGCGGATCGTCGACGACCAGCCCGAAGTCTTCGGTATGCTGGCGAACCGCCGTTGGGGACGCCGGGACTGGGTGCACGGTTTCAACTTCTCGCCCGTGCATTTCACCGGCGAGGTGGATCTCTACCAGCTTGAAATCGTCCCGAAATAGCGTTTCCTGACAACAGGACGACACGGCCGGACCGATACGTCCGGCCGTTTTGACAGGACCCCGCTCAGGAAAGGTTCTTGATGGCACTCTACATCGGAAAGCGCATGGCCTTCCTGGTGGTGATGCTCTTCGGGCTTCTGATCGTCACCTTCCTGATCTCGCATGTAGCGCCCGGCGATCCGGCTTCGCTCGCCGCCGGCCCCGACGCGCCGCCGGAGATGGTGGAACGGATTCGCCACGAATACGGCCTTGACAAGCCATTACCGGTCCAGCTCGGCATATATGTCGCCGGCATATTGCATGGCGATTTTGGCCAGTCCGTCCGCACCGGCCATTCGGTCCTTCAGGATTTGAGCGAATTCTTCCCGGCGACGTTCGAACTCGTCACGGTCAGCATGCTGATCGCAATCGTGCTCGGAATACCACTCGGCATGCTTTCGGCGGTGAAGCAGAATAGTTGGTTCGACCACGCTGCCCGCATCGTCAGCGTTTCAGGCGTGGCGGTGCCGATGTTCTGGCTGGGCCTGATGCTGCAGCTCGCCTTCGCGCTCGATCTCGGCTGGCTGCCGCTTGGCGGCCGCCTCGGCATCATGTCGACGCCGCCGGATCCGGTCACGCATCTTTACCTGATCGATTCGCTCCTGGCCGGCCAATGGGACGTGTTCGGGGATGCGTTGTCGCATCTTATTCTGCCGGCCGTGGCGCTCTGCTTTCCTGCATTGGCCTCGATCATTCGCGTCAATCGTGCCGAGATGATAGAGGCGCTCGGCCAGGATTATATCACCAACGCGCGCGCCCAGGGCATAAGCTCCTTCCGGACCGTCGCCATCTACGCATTGAAGAACGCCTTTCTGCCGACGCTTGCCATGATCGGCCTGCGCTACGGCTGGATGCTCGGCGGTACGATACTGGTGGAATCCGTCTTCGACTGGCCCGGCATCGGCCTCTATGCGACGCAGTCGGCCATCGCCCAGGACTTTCAGCCGATCATGGGTGTGACGCTGCTGATCGGAGCGAACTTCATGATTGCCAATCTGCTCGTCGACCTGGCCTATATCTGGCTCGACCCCCGGACGCGGGAGGCAGCGTGAATACGGCGTCGCCCGAACTCACCGATCCCGACCGCCCGACGGAAAGCTGGCGCGAGCGGCATGCAAGCTCGATCCGCCAGATGCGCCTTTATTGGCATACTTACCGCCGCAACGCCTCGGCGATGATCGGCCTTGTCCTCGTCGTGATCTTCCTGCTGCTCTCGCTGATCAGTCCATGGATCGTGCCCTACCCGGCCGACGCTACGGGCGCAGTGCACATGGCCGACAAGCTGTTGCCGCCATCGGCCGCGCATTGGTTCGGTACGGACGAGGTGGGCAACGACATCCTGACCAGGCTTCTCATCGGGACACGCCTCTCGCTCGAAATCGCAGTCATCATCACCGGGGTCGCGACCATTATCGGCGTGCCTCTCGGAATCCTGGCCGGCTTCAGCGGCGGATGGACACGCGAGATCATCATGCGCGTGACCGACGTGTTCCTTTCCGTCCCGGCGCTGGTCTTGGCGATCGCGATCGTGGCAGCGCTGGGCATCGGTATCGTCAACGCCATCGTCGCGCTGTCGCTGGTCTGGTGGCCGGGCTATGTGCGGCTGGTCGAAAGCAAGACGCTGTCGCTGAAAGGCGAAGCCTATGTCGATGCCGCGCGCCTCGCCGGCGCCTCGACCGCGCGCATCCTGTTCTCGCATATATTGCCGAACTGCCTGTCGCCGATCCTCGTCAAGGCAAGCATGGATATGGGCATGGCGATCCTCGCGGCAGCCAGCCTCGGCTTCATCGGCCTTGGCGCACAGCCTCCGACGCCGGAATGGGGCGCCATGATCTCCATCGGCCGCAATTACCTGCCGACCTGGTGGTGGTACGCGACCTTTCCGGGACTGGCCATCTATCTGACCGTCTTAGGCTTCAACCTGATGGGCGATGGCTTGCGCGACGTGTTCGATCCGAAGAGCCGCGGCAGATGACATCCCCGCTCCCCCTCCTTTCCGTCGAGAACCTGCATCTCGACTTCGACACGTTCGACGGCGCGCTGCACGTGCTGGACGGCATAAACATCTCGCTTGATGCCGGCGAGACGGTCGGTCTCGTCGGCGAGACCGGCTGCGGCAAGTCGGTCACGGTGCGCAGCATCCTGCGCCTGCTGCCGATGCCGCCGGCGCGGTTTTCCAGCGGCGCCATTCACTTCAAGGGGCGGGATCTCGCTGCCGCTTCCGAACGCGACATGCGGCGCATCCGCGGCCTTGAGATCGCGCTCATCCCGCAGGACCCGATGAGCTATCTCAATCCCGTCTTCACGGTCGGGCAGCAACTGACGGACGTGATCCGGGCGCACGGCCGTAACCGGGCGCACGCCGAGCGATCCGCTAGGAAATCAGCGCGGGAGAGGGCAATCGAGCTCCTCACGCAGGTGCACCTGCCGCACCCCGAAAAACAGCTCGAAGCCTATCCCCACGAACTCTCCGGAGGCATGCGCCAGCGCGTGCTGATTGCCATGGCGCTTGCCGGACAACCCTCGCTCCTGATAGCGGACGAGCCGACGACCGCTCTCGACGTCACCATCCAGGCGCAGATCCTGCGGCTGATCGGCGATCTGGTCGGCCGGCTCGGACTGGCCGTCATCCTGATTTCGCACGACATCGGCGTCGTCGCCAAGGTCTGCCGCCGTATCGTGGTGATGTATGCCGGCACGGTGGTCGAGGACGCCTCGGCCGAAGACCTGCTCGAGCGTCCGCTTCACCCCTATACGCAGGGCCTGCTTGCAGCCATTCCCAAGCTGCATGGCGACAACCAGCAACTTTCCGGTATTCCCGGAAGCATCCCGAACCTGCTCCAGCCGCCGGCCGGATGCCGCTTTTACGACCGCTGCCCACTCAGGATGGAGATCTGCCGTACGCAGAAGCCGCCGCTGGTGGACGCCGGCGGCGGCCAGCGCGTCGCCTGCCATCTCTATCCGGGACCCCGGCGGGAGGCGCACTATGTCTGATGCGCCTCTGCTCCAGGTAAAGGAACTGACGAAACATTTCGATATTCATTCCGGCCGCTTTGGAAAGGCGGTGCTGAAGGCGGTGGATGGCATCGACCTCACGCTCGATCGCGGCGAGAGCCTCGGTCTCGTCGGCGAATCCGGTTCCGGCAAGTCGACCGTGGCGCGGCTGGTAACCGGGCTGCACCGGCCGACCGGCGGGGAAATCGTTTTCGCTGGATTGTCTATCCAGGACATGAGCGGCCGCGACCGCCGCCGGATCGGCCGCAATATCCAGATGGTCTTCCAGGACCCCCATTCTTCGCTCAACCCGCGCAAGACCATTTTCGGCAGTATCGCCGAGCCGCTGACGATCCATGACGGCTTGCGCGGCGGCGGCCTGCGCGCGCGTGTCGAGGAACTTCTGGAAACCGTGCAGCTCGACCGCCGCTTCATGTACCGCTTCCCGCACGAATTGTCGGGCGGGCAAAAGCAGCGGGTCTGCATCGCCCGAGCCGTGGCGCTCAATCCCAAGCTTTTGGTTCTCGACGAGCCGACATCCGCTCTCGACGTATCGGTGCAGGCGCAGATACTCGAATTTCTGCGCGAATTGCAGGACCGGCTGGACCTCACCTATCTGTTCATCTCGCATAATCTGGCGGTGGTGCGCCATGTCTGCTCGCGCGTCGCGGTCATGTATATGGGGCGTGTCGTCGAGGCCGGGCCGACGACCGAGGTCTTCGACCAGCCCAACCATCCCTATACGAAAGTGCTTTTCGCCTCCGTACCCGAGCCGATCGCCGGTCAACAGGAAGCGCCGATGCTCAGCGGCGACGTCCCAAGTCCGATCTCGCTGCCTTCCGGCTGCCCGTTCAATCCGCGTTGTCCGAACAAGATCGGTTCCGTCTGCGAGACCCGGAACCCGGAACTCGTTCCCGTAGGAAGCAGCACGACTGGCCCACGCCACGTCGCCTGCCACCTGTTTTCCGCTCAGCTTCGCCAACGTATCACCGTCAAATCGTGAATGGATCCCACCTATATAGGCGGACATTGCCCCCTCCGGCCATGACGTCGCAGGAAAACCGTAGACGGTGTGGGGCACCAATCGATCGAAATGATCACCAGCAAGCAGGATAGTCAAAACTGTACCAAGGGTGTCCGCTTAAGGTTTACTCCGCCGCTCCCCACCCACCGCCGTTGGCGGTTGTGATCTCGACCGTATCGCCTTGTGTAAGCCTCAGCCCGCTGACGAACGCGTAGGCCTCGCGCTGGCCATCCGCTCGGATGACCGCGATCCCGTTCGTGCCGCCGTTTTCGCCGCCAGCAAGCCCCCAGACCGGCTCCCTGTTGCGGCTGTAGCCGGCGGAAAGCACTGCCGGCGCGCGCAGCCGGTAGGCAAGCGACAGCCCCTTGCCGCCCGAGTGCCGGCCTCGGCCCTCCGCCGTCTCGTTAAGACGCTTGTAGGCGACCTCGAAACCATAGCGGGCCTCGCAGATTTCCACGGGGCAGTTGTAGGTCTCCCCATGGCTCGCCGAATACATGGCGTCGAGCCCGTCGCGCGAGGCGGTCGCGCCCCAGCCACCCATCTGCGGCTCGACCATGGTGAAGCGCCGGCCGGCATCGGGATGGACGCCGGCGATCACCGTGCCGCAGATGGAAGCGAAATGGCCGGCAGGCAGCGTGTCGGGCATGGCGCGCGCCATGCAGCGCCAGAGCATATCGTAGAGCCGGATGCGCGTCTCGAAATAATAGCCGTGCGGGGCGGTGCCTTCGGCATGGAAGATGGTGCCGGGCTCGGTGACGACATGAAGCGGGCGGAACGAGCCGGCATTGGCGAAGAGGGT
Source organism: Phyllobacteriaceae bacterium (assembly GCA_040255475.1). GTDB lineage: Bacteria > Pseudomonadota > Alphaproteobacteria > Rhizobiales > Rhizobiaceae > Mesorhizobium_L. Next base: position 45,276 of record JBDZVC010000007.1, read on the forward strand.
GGGATCGGTGAGCGCCTTGAAGATCATCTGCGCCGAAATCACGGCCCCGTCGCGGCTGGTGTTGTAGGGCGCGTTCCGCTGCCGGGGGTTCCCGGTGAGATCGACCAGGAACCGTTCGGGCGAAATGGTGATCGTCGCCTTCCAGAGCGCACCGTCGTCCTGCTCCTCCTCGATCGCGAAGGTGCCGTGCGGCAAACTCCCTAATGCCGTCCTGGCGCGCAGCTCGCCTTCTTCGAAGAGATCGTCCAGCGCGGCGCGGAAGGCGGCGGGCCCGTAGCTTTCCACAAGCTGACGGATGCGAGTCTCGGCCTTGCGGCTTGCAGCGACCTGCGCCCAAAGATCACCGCGCACGAAATCCGGCAGGCGCGAATTCACCTCGATGATGTCGAAGACGCTGGCGATGGGTTTTCCGTCCTCGAAGAGCTTTATCGCCGGCAGACGCAGGCCTTCCTGGAATATCTCGCTCACATCCACGGCCATCGAGCCCGGCGTCCGGCCACCGACATCGTTCCAATGGGCGATGGAGGCCGTCCAGGCGACGCACTCGCCGGCGGCGAAGACGGGAAGCGCTATGACCACATCGTTCAGATGCGTCACGCCGCCGAAATAGGGATCGTTGGTGACGAAGAGATCGCCGTCGCGGATGTTCGCGAGGCCGTAGAGTTCGACGATGCGCTTCACCGCCTTGTCGAGCACGCCGACGAAGGTCGGTATGCCGGCGCCGGAACTCACCAATTCACCGGCAGCGTCGGTGATGCCGGTGCCGACATCGAGCACCTCATAGATGATCGGGCTCATCGCCGTCTTCTTCAGTACGGCGAACATCTCGTCCGCGGCCGCCGTCAGCGCCCCCTGGATAACCGTCGTGGTGATCGCATCGAGCGGCCGGTCGACCATCGCTCAGGCCTCCGCCACATGAAGGTCGCGCGGCAGCGAGGACAGGATTTCCGGGCCGTCCTCGCGCAGGATGACGATCTCCTCGAGCCGGATGCCGAAGCGGCCGGGAAGATAAATGCCCGGCTCGATCGAGAAGACCATGCCCTCTTCCAGCACCGTCTCGGATGTCGCGGTGACATAGGGCGGTTCGTGGATGTCGACCCCGAGCCCATGGCCGGTCCGATGGACGAAATATTCGCCATAGCCGGCGTCGGAAATGACCTTACGCGCGGCGGCATCCACGTCCTTCGCCTTGACGCCGGGGCGGGCCTTGGCAAGCGCGGCGCGGACGGCATTGTCCACGATGGTATGGACCTGACCGTAGCCTTCGGGCGGCTGGCCGACGACGGCCATGCGGGTGATGTCGCTCGGATAGCCGCCCTTGAACCCGCCGATGTCGATGACGACCGCGTCGCCCTCTGCGAGCTTGCGTTCGCCTGCCTGATGGTGCGGGAAGGCGCCGTTGCTGCCGCCACCGACGATCCAGAAGGCCGGCGTCGCGCCTTCCGAGGAGAAATGCGCCTTGACGACGCCGGCAAGCTCGGTTTCCGTCATGCCAGGGCGGATGGCGGCGAAAGTCGCCCGCATGGCGCGGTCGGCGATACCGGCATTCATCTTCAGCGCCCTGTATTCACCTTCGTCCTTGCGCATGCGGAGCGCACCGACCGTCTCGTCGGTGAAGCCGCGTTCCGCATCCGGCACCGCGTCGAGGAGAAGCAGCGCGAAATCGGCTCGCATGGTCTCGTCCAGCGCGACCTTGCCGGGGGATTGCGCATCGACCGCTTCAAGCGCGGCAGCGAGCGCCGCGTGCGGCCCCTCCTCGTCGCCCCATGTATGGAAGGCAATGTCGGTATTCTCGCGCGAGCCCTCGGCGTTCAGCGCCGGCATCAGGAAACACTCCTTCTCCGGCCCGACGAGCAGCAGGCAGGGCCGTTCGTCCGGGTGCGGGTGGAAGCCGACGAGCCACTGCATGTGGGAACCCGGTCCGAGCGCCACGAGATCGGTACGGGTTACACGCATCTTTTCGCGAAGCGCCGCGAAACGCGCCTGAACGTTGGTCATCTGGTTTCCTCTCGGTTCTGTCGTTCTTTCCACCCTCGGAAGAGGGTGGCAGCGTCAAGCCGCCTTTCGCTGCGGGCCGGGCGCTTCAGCCGCCACTACGATGCGGTTGCCGAAAACATCACCGCCGTCGAAGCCGCCGATCGCGCGCATCTCTTCTTCCGAAGGCGATTCGCAGGACCATCGGCGACTTGGCTTCCAGCCGCATTGCCGCTTCAGCACGGCGCCGTATTCGGCCCGCTTCAGGGCCGCGATCGACGGGTCGATCACGGGTACGCCGAGCCGCGCTTCCACCTCGTGGTAAAAGCCGACCTCCATCGTACAGCCCAGGATCAGCGCCTCGGCGAAATCTTCTTCCACCGCCTTGCGTCCCGCCTCGATCAGCCGCCGCCCGGTTTCGGTATGGTTGCGCTGAAACTCGGTGACCCCCATCTCGACATGGTAGAAGCCGCAAAGCCGGTGTTCGTGACCATGTTCGCGCACGGTGGAATGCATCTGGTACACCCATTTGCGCCGCCCGACGATGATGCCGAAGCGATTGGCGAGGCCCGCCGCGATCTCGCAGGAAGCGACACATGGCGCCGTGACGACCATCTCACCCGACACCTCGCGCGCGTCATACAGCGCGGTGTCGTAGAAGCAGCCGATGGCGAAGGCATCGAAGCCCTCGCGCGCCGCCTGCCGCGTCGCCCTCACAATGCCGCGTGTTGCCATCGCCTCGTAGGCGCGGAACTCGATATGGCTGAGGCGGCCTTCGCTTTCCGGAAGCGAGGTCACATGCACTTCGGTGCCGGGCAACTTGTGCCGGCGCGCCATGTCGGCAAACACCTCGTCATGCGCCGCAGTGCCTGCAACCGGGCTGAAATACATGATCTTCAGGGGTTTCTCGCTCATCAATGCCTCCATGCGGCGCTTGCGTTCAACTCAGAGGGCCGAAGACATCCGCCGCCCGTTCCGGAGTGATCAGCCCGTTGCGGATGTCCTCTGCGACCGCGGCCCGATCGCGCTTCTTTGGGTCGCCGAGACCGCCGCCATTGCCGGTCACCACGCGGATGACGTCGTCGGTGTGCGTCGTCAGGCCCGAAACGAAGGCGTACCGCTTCCGGCTTCCGTCCTTGCGGATCACCTCCACATAATTGGGCGAGCCTTCCCGGCCGCCGTCGAGCGGCCAGGCGGGAAATTTGGAGCGCGTATAGCCGGCCGTCAGGAAGCCGTTATCGGCGCGCACCCGGTAGTCCATGACGATGCCGTGGCCGCCGGCATGCCGACCCTCCCCTCCCGGTTCGACATTGAGCTCCATCCGATCGACGATAAGGCCGTTGCGCGCCTCGTTGATCTCGGCGGGACAATTATAGGTCTCGCCGTGGAAGCCGCAGAAGACGGCGCTGTTGCCGTCGCGTCCGCGAGAAGCGCCCCAGCCGCCGAGCTGCGGCTCGATGATCGTATATTGCCGACCGGTATCCGGGTGAATACCGCCGATGAACGTGCCGCAGACGGAGGCGAAATGGCCGGCTGCAAGCCGTTCGGGCATGTGGGCGGCGAGGCACCGCCACATGATGTCATAAACCCGAAGCTCGATTTCGTAGTAAAAACCGATCGGCGCCGGTTCCTTCGCGTGGAACACCGACCCCTCGCGGGTCAGCAACCTGATCGGCCGGAACGAACCCTCATTCGCCGGCGAATAGGGATCGGTCAGCGACTTGAAGATCATCTGCGCCGCCACCATGACGCCGTCGCGGCTAGTGTTCACGGGGCTCGCCGACTGGTCGGGATTGTTCCTGAGATCGACGGTGAAGGCATCGTCGTCGATGGTGATCCTGACGTTGAAGATACGCCCGTCGTCCTGCTCTTCGGAAAGCTCGAACGTTCCCTTCGGCAACTTCGCCAGTTCCTTCAGCGAAACCTCCTCGCCGAAATCCATGAAGGAAGCCATCGCGTTCTCGAAGGTCGCGGTGCCGTATTTGTCGGCGAGTTCGGCAAGCCGCCGCGCGCCGATCCTCACCGAAGCGATCGCCGCCCAGACGTCGCCTTCGAGCACGTCGGGCATGCGCGAATTCACCTTGATGATGTCGAAGACGGGCCGGATAGGCTCGCCTTTAGCGATGAGCTTGACGGCGGGAAGCCTCAGCCCCTCCTGATAGATCTCCGTCGCCTCGCCTGTCAGCGAACCCGGCGCCATGCCGCCGACATCCGAATTGTGCGCGATGTTGGCCGTCCAGGCGATGATCTTGCCGCCCGAGAAGACCGGCATGGCGACAACGATGTCGTTCAGATGGGTGACGCCGCCGTAGTAGGGATCGTTGGTGACGAATACGTCGCCCGACTCGATCCCGCCCGTCGCGCCGAATTTCTTCACCATCACCTTCACGGCCTTGTCGAGCACGCCGATGAAGGCAGGGATTCCTGCGCCCGACGATGCAAGCGCGCCGTTGGCGTCGGTGATGCCGGTGCCCATGTCGAGCACTTCGTAGATGATGGAGCTCATCGCCGTTTTCTTCATGACGGCGAACATCTCGTCGGCGGTTGCCTGAAGGGAGTTCTGGATGATCTCCAGCGTGATCGGATCGTTGATAGCCACCAACTTCTTTCTCCTCACGCGGCGATTGTGATGTGGATATTGCGATAGCCGTCGACCGTCACCGAATTGCCGGGATGGATGACGACGGTCGTGCCCGGATCCTCGACGATCGCCGGGCCGGAGAAGGCCATTCCGGGCTCGAGCTTCTGACCGTCATAGATCGTCGCCTGGTGCACGCCTTCCAACGCGTAATCGACTTTGCGGCGGCCCTTGACGGCGATCTCGGGCGATGCGCCGGTCGCCTCGCGCTTCGCCATCTTCAGCTTGCCGACCTCTGCCGAGGCGACGAGGTGGATACCCACCATCTCCACCGGCGCATCCAGCCTATAAGTGTATTCGCGCTCATAGGTTTCGTGGAAAGCGGCCTCGATCGACGACAGCCGGTCGTCGCTCACCCTTCTGCCGTCGAGCAGCACCTCGGTCGTGTGCTCTTGATTCTGGTAGCGGAACTTGCCGTACCGCAGCATCTTCACCTTGGCCGGATCGACGCCCTCGGCTGCGAACTGGCGTCGTGCGCGCTCCTCCGTCTCCGCGAAGAGCGCCTCGATGCCCTCCGCTGCGCCGCGTTTCAGGTCGGCGAGCCTGGTGACGAAATAGTCGCGGCGCAGGTCCGACATCATCATGCCCCAGGCGGAGAAGACGGAGGCTCCCGCGGGAATGACGACCCTGCCGATGCCGAGTTCGGCAGAGAGCGCCACCGCATGCATCGCGCCGCCGCCGCCGAAGGCGATCATGGTGAAGTCGCGCGGATCGTGGCCGCGATTGAGCGAGACGAGCTTCAGCGCGTTGACCATGTTGTTGTTGGCGATACGGATGATGCCGCGCGCTGCCTCCTCGGCGCTCACGCCGAGCTTCTTGCCGACCGCGCCGATGGCCGCACCGGCCGCCTGCATATCGGCCTCGATCGCACCACCGCAGAAATAATCACTGTTGATGCGGCCGAGCCAGAGATTGGCGTCGGTGGTCGTCGCTTCCTTGCCGCCGCGTCCGTAGGCGGCGGGCCCCGGCATGGCGCCGGCCGACTGCGGGCCGACATGGAGCTTGCCGAATTCATCCACCCAGGCGATCGAGCCGCCGCCATTGCCGATCTCGACCAGATCGACCACAGGGACCATGATCGGATAGCCGGCCGAGGTGCGGTCGCGCTCGATCCAGTAATCGGTCATGATCTTGACCTGCCCGCCCTCGATGAGCGAGCACTTCGCCGTCGTGCCGCCGATGTCGAGCGCGATCACATTGGGCTCGCCGATAAGCTTGCCGAGTTCGGCCGCGCCCCAGAAGCCGGAGGCCGGCCCCGATTCGACCATCGTGATCGGGATGCGCGAGACGGCTTCCAGCGTATCGACGCCGCAGTTCGACTGCATGATGTAGGGGCTCTTGGAAAAACCGCGCTCGCCGAGCCCGTCATTGAGGCGCGAGAGATAGCGTTCGGCCGTCGGCTGCACATAGGCGGAGAGCACCGCCGTATTGGTACGCTCGTATTCGCGCCATTCACGCGTGATCTGGTGCGAGGCGACGACGGCGACTTCCGGCCAAAGCTCGCGCACAGCCTCCATAGTCGCCTGTTCATGCGCCGGATCGGCGTAGGAATGCAAGAAGGAGATCGCCACCGCCTCTACGCCGTCGGCCTTGAAATCGTCGAGGATCGCCGCAAGGCCGGACAGGTCGAGCGGCCGCATTTCCTCGCCCTTGTAGCTCATGCGGCCGGGAAGCTCGCGGCGCAGGTAGCGCGGTACGAAAGGTTTCGGCTTCTCATAATGCAGGTTGAAGAAGTCGGGACGGTTGCCGCGAGCGATCTCCAGCGTATCGCGAAAGCCTTCCGTCGTTATCAACCCGACCTTGACGCCCTTGCGCTCGGTGAGCGCGTTGATGACGACGGTCGTCCCGTGGGCCAGGAAATCGACGCTTGCCGGATCGACGCCGCCTTTTTCCAGCACGTTGAGCACGCCTTCTTCGAAGTTGGGCGGCGTGGTGTCGGATTTCGCGGTTACGATCCTGAATTCGCCGGTCTGGCTGTCGGTCTCGAAAGCGACGAGGTCGGTGAAGGTGCCGCCGACATCGGTGGCGACGCGAATAGTTTTGTCGGCCATCAGTGGGCTCCCCCCGAGGCGGTTTCTTTGCGCGCGATGCGCTGGTTGAGAAGCAGGCATGTGGCGCCGGGCAGTTTCAGCGCCTCGGCGGCCTTCACCCGCGCGTCGGTGTAGAAGCCGGCTTCATGCAGGCAGTTGATCGTCCCGATCACGTCACCCTCGACGACGACCGGCACGTTGATGACGGATTCGCAGCCGAGCGACTGGATGAGTTCGTGATCGTAGAAGACGGCGCGGATGCCTTCGATGTCGTTGGCCACGAAAGTGCGTCGCTTCTCCATCACCTCGATCGACCAGCGCGTGCGGTTGGCCGGCTTCGTTCCCGAGACCGGATAGGCGTCGGGCATGTTGGTGTAGATGCGCTCGGCCATGCCCGTCGTGCCGTCGAACGTCATCACCGTGAAGAGTTTTACCCCGACGGCCTTCTCGGTCAGCGCACACAGCGCATCGAAGACCGCCTTCGGCTGTCCGTCTGCGGCGGCCATGGCCGTGGTGAAATGCGAATAGTCAGGCACTGTCGTTCCTTTCCCCGATGGGTTTCTCTGTAAGCCGCTCGCGCAGCGCCATTTCCGCATCCGTGACGACCGGAACCGCCCCGATGAGGCGGCGCGTATAGGGGCGTTCGGGCGTGCTGAATATCTTCTCGGTCGTACCGGTCTCGACCAGCCGGCCCTTCTCGAAAACGGCGACGCGCTCCGCGATGTTGCGTACGACGGAGAGGTCGTGCGTGATGAAGAGGTAGGTAAGCCCACGGGCCTTGCGCAGTTCCTGCAGGAGCCGCAGCACGCGCGCCTGGACAAGTACGTCGAGCGCCGAGGTCGGCTCGTCGAGCACCACGATTTCCGACCGGCAGGCAAGTGCCCGCGCGATCGCCACGCGCTGGCGCTGGCCGCCGGAAAGCGCGGAAGGCGCCCGCGTCATGAACGAAGCCAACAGCCCGACCTCCTCCAGCAACCGGCCCACTTCCGCCCGCCGGCCGCTCTTTTCTCCGATGCCGTGCACGTCGAGAGCAAGCCGCAGCGAAGCGCCGACGGAACGTTGCGGGTTGAGCGCGGAAAGCGGGTTCTGCTGGACGAACTGGATGAGGCGCCGGTGCTTCAGCTCGCGCCGCGCCGGCAGCAACTCGCCGCGGTAGGCGATCGTGCCTGCAGTCGGCGGATAGACGCCGAGGATCATGTTGGCGAGCGTGCTTTTGCCCGAACCCGACTCGCCCACGATCGCCAGGCATTCACCTTCGGCAACGTCGATCGAGACATCGTCGACAGCGTGCACCTCGCGCCCCGCCAGGAAGAACGTCTTTGAAACCGACTGAAGCGAAAGGATCGGAGCCATCATGCCGATGCTCCCGGTTCCGCGCAGCCCTCGTGCACGACCATCGGCGCAGAGAACGTGGCGGATTCCTCGTCGATCTCGGGGATGCCGTCGCCCGTGATGTGCGGGACGGCCTCCATCAGGGCGCGCGTATAGGGGTGGCGCGGCTCCGCGAAGAGATCGGCCGCCGTGCCGTGCTCGACGATGCGGCCCTTGTAGATGACATAGACGCGATCGGCGAATTCGCGCACGACGCCCAGATTGTGCGAGATGAACAGGACCGCCGTCTGGTGCCTTTCGACCAGCGCGCGCATCAGGTGCAGCGTCTGCGCCTGCACCGTGACGTCAAGCGCCGTCCCCGGCTCGTCGGCGATCAGAAGGGACGGCTCGTTGGCAAGCGCCATGGCGATCATCACGCGCTGGTTCATGCCGCCGGAAAGCTGGAACGGATAGGAAGAAAGCACCCTGTCGGCATCGCGAATGGAGACATCGGCCAGCGCCGCCGCCGCAACATCACGCGCCTCGCTCTCCGAAATCCCCTTGACGCGGCGGCCCAGCACTTCCCGGAACTGCATGCCGATCGTGTAGACCGGATTGAGTGCCGTGGTCGGGTCCTGGAAGATCATCGACATTTTCGTGCCGCGCAGCGCATGGCGCTCAGCCGCACGAAGCTTCTCCAGGTCGCGGCCCTCGAACTCCACGACCCCGCTGATGCACGAACTCTTGAGCTCCTGCAGGAGCCCGAGCACGATACGCGCCGTCACCGACTTGCCCGAGCCGGATTCGCCGACAAGCGCCACACGCTCGCCCCTGCGGATGTGGAGCGAAATGCCGTGCAGCACCTCGGTCAACCCGCGCCATGTACGGAACGAAAGGCGCAGGTCGTCGATGCGGAGCGTCGGAGCCGTCATTGCTCGACACCCAGAAGTTCGCGCAACGCATCGCCGAGCAGATTGAAGCCGAAGACGGCGAACAGGATGGCAAGGCCGGGGAAGACCGTCAGCCACCAGGAGTCCGGCATGTAGCCCGCGCCCTCGGCCACCATGGAACCAAGGTCCGGGGTCGGCGGCTGCACGCCGAGCCCGAGGAAAGAGAGTGACGATACGATCAGGATGACGAACCCCATGTCGAGCGTCATCTTGGTCAGGATCGCCGGCACGCAATTGGGCAGGATTTCGCGGAAGATGATGTGCGGCTTCGAGGCGCCGATGATCTCGGCCGCCAGGACGTAGCCCTCTTCCTTCTCGGAGCGCGCCAGATTGTAGACGAGCCGCGTGTACCAGGGCCACCACATGGCGGTAACTGCGAGCATGCCGTTGGTGAGCGTCGGGGCAAGCACGCCCATGATCGACATGGCGAGCACCAGCGGCGGGATCGACAGGAAGACGTCCGTGATCCGCATAAGGATGAATTCGATCCACCCGCCGAAATAGCCCGCGACAAGGCCGATGGTGACGCCGACCGGAACCGCGATCGCCAGCACCACCACGCCGAGGAAGAGCGAGATGCGATAGGCGTAGACGATGCGCGAGAAGAGGTCGCGCCCGACAAGGTCGGTTCCGAAGATGTGCGGCCAGGCGGGAGGCTGGTTGGCCAGCTCGAAATGGACGGCTGCTCCGCGGTCGGCCGGGAAAGGCGTCAGGAAATCCGCCGACAGCGCCGACAGAACGACCACCGCCACGAGGATGATCCCGATGAGCGACAGCGGGTTCCTGAAGAGGATGAAGAGCGCCCGCCTCATGCGGGCCTCTGCGACAGGCGGATGCGCGGATTGATGAAGGCGATCAGGAGATCGACGATGATGTTGACGACGAGGAACATCGCCGAGATCACCAGCACCGTACCGACGATGGCGTTCAGGTCCTTGCGTAGGATCACCTGCACGCCATAGCGGGAGAGGCCCGGCCACGCGAAGACCTGCTCGACGAGGAAGGCGTTGGCGAGCAGCGCCGCGAAATCGAGCCCGATGACGGTGAGCGAAGGGATGAGCGAAGGCCGTAGCGCGAAATGATTGGCGATGCGGCTTTCCATGAAGCCGTAGGAGCGCGCCATCTCGATAAACGGCTTCTCGTAGGTTTCAACCATGCTCGACCGCGTCAGCCTGGCCGCCTGTCCGATGCCGGCGAGCGCCAGCGAGAAAGCCGGCAGGATGATGTGGCGCAGCGCATCGAAGAACGCTGCCAGATTGCCGGCGATCAGCGCATCGATCATGACGAAGCCGGTAACCGTAGGCAGCTTGATCGTATCGCTGATCTGGCCGGCGATCGGGAAGATCGGCAGGTAGAAGGCGAAGAGCAACATGAAGATGACCGCCCACACGAAGCTCGGCGCCGAAACGCCAAGCAACGAGACGAGCCGGATCGCCGTGTCGATCCATCGGCCCCGGTAGCGGGCCGACAGCACGCCGAGCGGCAGGCCGAGCGCGATCATCATGAACCCGGAGACGAAGACGAGTTCGAGCGTGGCTGGCAGGAACTGGGCGATGTCGGTCGTCACGGCGCGGTTGGTGTAGAGCGATTGGCCGAGGTCGCCATGGGCCATGTCGCGCAGGAAAATGCCGTATTGCACGACGACCGGCGCGTTGAGATGCAGCTTCTCGCGTAGATCGACCACCTGCTCGGCCGTCGCGTTCGGACCGAGCGCGATCCGCGCCGGATCGCCCGGAATAACGCGGGCGATGGCGAAGATGAGCATCGAAACCCCGATCAGCACGATCACGGAGATTCCGAGCCGTTTCAGGAGAAGGCGAACGACTGGCGACATCGAACCCGCTTGGATGGAGAGGGAACGCCGGCACGTTGCCGGCGTCCCGCTACGTTCAGTTTCCGGTCATTTCCATCAGGCGGAAGGTGAAGCCCATTCCGGCAAGGCTGAACTCCTTGGAATTGTCGGAGAGAGCCGGCACCTTGACGCGGTCGCTCGCCGCGAAGACCGCCTGGTTGTCATAGGCGTAGATCGTCGGCGCAAGACTGACCAGGAGCTTGCCCAACTCGACATAGGTCGCCTCGCGCTCCTTCGGATCGTTCTGGGTCCGCGCTTTTTCGAGAAGCGCGTCCACCTTCGGATCGTTGAGATGCTCCGACGACTGCCAGGTTGCCGTCTTGGTCGAGTGGTACATGCCGTAGAGCAGCGTATCCGGATCGCCGGTGACCGCGTTGACGAAGACCTGCGAGATATCGGGCGTCGAATCGACCTTCGTCACCTGATCGGTATAGAGCGCCCACGGCACCTTCACGATCTCGGACTTGATGCCGATCTCGGAGAAATTCGACTGCATCAAAAGCGCGAATCGCTCTTCAAGCGGCACTTCGGCGATCCAGGAGAGCTTCAGCGTGAAGTCGGACGGCTTGTACTTGCATTTGGCCAGATAGGACTTGGCCGCATCGAGGTTGCGCTTGAAGGCGCCGTCCTTCGGCAGCGCACCGAGCATGCCGACGGGAATGGCGCCGGTCGACGGCGCACCCTGGGAGACGGTGGGCGTTATGGCCACCATCTTGATCGCCGTTCCGTAGTCGAAGGCGTTGGCCAGCGCGAGGCGGCAATTGACGTCGTCGAGCGGCGCCTTGGCCGTATTCATCTTGATGTAGAGCTCGCCGCCGCCGGGCTCGTGCAGGAGCTGGGCGCCGCCCTTGGCAAGCGACTTCAGCACTTCGGGCGGCAGCCACTGGGAGGTGATGTCGTCCTCGCCGCGCGGGATCTGCGTGCGCACGGTCGCCGCTTCCAGGCCATAGCGAAGATGCACCTCGTCGGGCGCCGCATCAGGTATCTTGATGAAGTAGCCCGGATTCTTCTTCATCACCGTTTCCTGCTGCGGATTGTGCGAGACGACCGTATAGGCGCCCGAGCCGGCGCCATGGGTCGAGAGCCACGCCTGGCCCCAATCCCTCATGCCGCCGTCGCCCTTTCCCAGATGTTCCATGACAAGTTTCTTGTCGACAACGGGAAGTCGCTGCAGTGCCGCCAGGAACGGCGAATAGGCCATCTTCAGGTCGAAGCGCACCGTGTGCGGATCGACCGCGACGGCGTCCTTCACATTGGTGAAGAGATAGGAGAGCCCCTGCCCTACCGCCTGCATGCGCTTCAGCGAAAAGACCACGTCATCCGCCGTCAGCGGATTGCCGCTCTGGAATTTGACGTCCTGACGAAGCTTGAAGGTGTAGCTGTTGCCGTCCACCGACCAGCTTTCCGCAAGGTCCGGCGCAAGCCCGGGCTCACCCTGCTTGGCTACGACCAGCGTGTCGTAGACGTTGAACATCAGCATGGAGTCGGCGTAGTCGGTCGCCTTTGCCGGATCGAGTTCGCCCACAGGCACTTCGTCGAGGCGGAGCACACCGCCTGCCGCCGCTTGCGTTGCCGAAAGGGTGATTGTCGATGCCGCGGCAAGAAGCGCGGCGGCGAGCGTCTTTGCGATTGATGTCATTGCCTATTCCCCTGTTGTTCTGGGCCTCCGGCTAAGCCTGGGCGAGCCGCGCGCCCGTCCATGCGCCGTCAGAGGCTCCCGGTTGATTTCGACGGCTTTTTCGAGTGGCCATTGTTCCTGCGACGCATGACCGCCGTCGCCGGCTCGATCGCCCCGGCCTGCGGGCCGTCGCCGAAAACGTCCATGGTGCAGGTATGCAGGATCGTGGTCATTCGATCGGTATGGTTCCAGGTCGAATGCCTGAGGTTGGAAGGGAAGTGGATGGAATCGCCGACTTCCAGGATCGTGCGTTCGCCGTCGACCTCGACGGTGATCGCGCCGTCGAGGATGTAGAATATCTCTTCGCCCTCGTGCGAGATGGGCTCGCTACGATGTCCCGGGCTTTCGTGGATGAGGACGCTGCGCAGCACGTTGCCGGGAAAGGCGGCCGAAAGCCGCTCATAGCTCATCGACTTGTCGCCGACAGTATAGACTTCGCGCTGGTCGTGGCGCGTCAGCGGCTTCTCGCCGCGCGGTTGCGCTAAGAACCCGCTCACGTCGGAGCCAAGCACGTGGGCGACGGAGGCAAGCGAGGAAAGCGAGGGCGTGGCGATGCCGCGCTCGATCTGCGAGATGAAGCCTACGGAAAGCCCGGCTCCGGATGCGACTTCCTTGAGGGTCAGCCCGAGTTGCCGCCGCCGACGGCGCAGCCTCGCGGCAAGGCTTGCCTGCCCTGCCGCATCCTGCAGGGCTTGCGACATGCGCTGCTCCACCATCGGCCTCCCAAAATTTTAGTATTCCTAAAATTAACCAGATGGCAGGAATTGCTGTCAAGATAATTTTTTAGCCGGACTAAAATTTCTCCTGCATTGCAATTGACCCTCCGCGCCAGTCGGGGGGTCGGTGGCGCCACACCAAGATGCCTGCGTGTTCATTTACGCTGAGAGCTGACCCGGGATTCGAGTGGACCTCTCGGGCTGGACCACCGGGAGCTAAAAACTGATACGTTCGATGGGCCTTCAATGGAGAAGGCTCATGAAGTCACGAGATCCATATCGTCGGCATTCGACGCAATTCAAACCGTATCGCTCGGCGGCAGCGAAGGCGCCGGTCAGCATCCCGACCATTCCGA
>JBDZVC010000100.1:0-13231 GCA_040255475.1 Phyllobacteriaceae bacterium
TCATCCTGTGCCTCGGCTACAAGGCCAACGTCATCAAGGATTTCTTCCTGAACGCACGCCCGCAGAGCTTCTCCGACTGCGTGATATCGGACGGCGGCCGCGACGTCCGGATCCTGGATGAGAATCCGAAGGACTGGCGTGTTACCCTCATCGACACCGGCATCTGGCGGAATATCGGCGAACGGCTCTGGGCCGTAAGGAACTTCGTCAAGGGAGAGGAGATCTTCCTTGCCAATTACAGCGACGGGCTGACGGACGTCGATCTCGACGATATGCTTTCGCGCTTCCGCGCGAGCGGCAAGCTCGCTTCTTTCCTCGCGGTGCGGCCGCCGCTCACCTACCACCTCGCCGACATAGCCGAGGACGGACGGGTCCGCGAATTCCGGACATCGACCACCTCGGACATCTGGATCAATGGCGGCTATTTCCTCTTTCGGGGCGAGATATTCGACTACATGCGCGAGGGCGAGGAACTGGTGCTCGAGCCCTTCGCGCGCCTCATCGCCGAAGACAAGTTGATGGCCTACAAGCATGAAGGCTTCTGGCGCTCCATGGACACATTGCGCGACTGGCAGGCGCTGGAAGACATGGTCGAAAAGGGCAATATGCCCTGGGCTTGCCAGATGCATGCCCGCGCGGCTAGGCCGACAGCGGCCAGCGCATGATATCGCTTTCCGTCGGCCGCGCAGGCGAGCGGCTCTCGGTCCTGTGCCTCGGCGCCCATTCCGACGACATCGAGATTGGCGCCGGCGGAACAATCCTTTCCCTGATCGCACAGGGCATTCGGCTCGAAATGACCTGGTGCGTAGCAAGCGCCACCGGGCGACGGGAGCAGGAAGCTCGTGCCTCGGCGACAGATTTCCTAACCGGCGCGGAATCCGTGTCGCTGGAATTCGGCTCTTTCGACGACAGCTTCTTTCCTGCCCAGATGCGCGAGATCAAGAAGTGGCTGACCGACATTCGCAGCCGCTCGGCCCCCGATATCATCCTGACCCATCGGCGAGGCGACGCACATCAGGATCATCGCGCCATAAACGAAACCACCTGGAACTTGTTCCGCGATCATCTGATCCTCGAATACGAGATTCCCAAATGGGACGGCGACATCGGCCGGCCGGACATCTACGTACCGCTCTCGCGAGAAGGATTGGAGCGCAAGGTGGAACTGCTGCTGCATCATTTCGGTAGCCAGCGCTCCAAGGACTGGTTCGACGCCGAGACGTTCAGGGGTCTGGCCCGGCTTCGCGGGATGGAATGCCGCGCTCCGGATGGCTTCGCGGAAGCCTTCACGCTCAGAAAGGCCCGCCTCTCATTCGGCCAATAGCTCTATTCGACCTTAAAAGCGCGCGGATATCGAGGAAGCGACCACGCATCTGTTTTTCGCCACCCGCTCATATCGCTCGTGATGTGAGTGGTCGATCCTATATGCCTACCCATAATGAAGTATTCGAGCTGCCTTCTGGTATCGACTCGATAGCTCTCGGCCATCGAGTGAACCAAACGAAGCTCAATCATTTCTCCTGTATTTTCATGGGTTTAATCTTTTTTCATCTATCGGTCACTTATGTAATCTACAATTATGCGGATGAGTAAGTTTAATTTTTTGTCTGTAATCAAAATATTATTTATATCATGCTATGTATATATTCCGTTACACCTTAAACCATGTACAGGAATATTAGTATAGGATGAAATACCTCGCCCTAATTTGACCCTGATCAAATGGCACCTATATCCTTCGGGCAACACGAATTGACGAATAGACCATGTCTAAATTCATCGTTCATTTAGATGAATTCAGTGCTGAGAATTGGGGGGGGATAAGTTGACACGACCCACTCTACGACCCCTTCCAACCGATCGGCGATCCAACACGGCTGTTCTCGGCCAGTCCGGTTAAGATAGGAATGCGTCCGATCCCTGAAAGATTCCTGAAGTTTCTTCGTGAGCGACCTTTTTGCCTGCCCCTGAGCACGGCGGAAGAAGAGGCGCTGAAGGACGCAAGGATCGTCGAGCGGTTTTATCCAGCGGGAACGATCATCCTGGAGGAAGGATCTGTCCGCAGGTCGCTCCTGCTCGTCTCGTCCGGCTGGGCGCTTTCGTTCAAGTCGATGGCCGACGGGCGGAGACTTGTTGCCGATTTCCCGCTGCGCGGCGATCTGCTCAGCAATGGTTCGATCTTCGGCACGAACCTCAGGGCTGCCCTTGCCGTCACGGATGTCACGACCTTCGAGATCGCGATGGATACGGAACTTCTCCTGCTGCGGCAGACGCCTCTTCTGACCAAGATGTGCATGCATCTGCTGAACAGGAATTTCAGCATTGCCACCGAACACCTAGCCAATATCGCGCGCCGCCCACCTATTGAACGGACAGCGCATCTTCTACTGGAGATGCGGCACCGGCTCCAAATGGCGGGATTGGCAAATGGCCAAGCCTTTTCGTTCCCTTTCACCCAAAGCGATCTCGCAGATGCCCTGGGGCTGACGGCCATACACACGAACCGCGTATTGCGCGACCTGCGAGAAGATGGACTCCTGATCTTCCGCGGCGCGGCAGTCCAGCTACTCGATCTGGAGAGCCTCCAAGGTATGACGCAATTCGATGCAGGATACCTTACGCTTGGCGCTCTCGACGGCACATAAACCACTCGGGTGCCTTGCCTCAGAGAGGGAAAACAACTAAAAGTTGTAGTACTTTTGTGTTAAGCTAGCATCTGTGAATTTATTTACGAGTGATTAATCAAGATTAATGCGCGTTCTCCACAGCGTTATATGCTTCCAACGATCGAATGGTGTCTTAAACACGTTCGGCAAGTTAGTTGGGTATCCGGGGCTAATTCGCTAAAGTTGACAGGGTCTATGACGCTCGAAGTGACGCGACCTGTGCGTCTTGTACTTTTCGAATCTTCAGCTTGCAGGCTGGGGGAGCCCCCTGTTTTAAGGGATCTGCCTTATGGAAGCTTCATATATTTCGTCAGTGAAGGAAAAGGTCTCCGTTCAAGGGAAATATCTTTTCGACGGAGATAATATAGACGCTGACCCCGAGGAAGATGCCGTCTTGGAGGAGACGGCCATTGGTCCGATCGTCATTGTCGACAGGCGAGCGCTGGATAGGGAGTGTCTGGCGAGAAGCCTTCGCGAGCACAATCCTACTTTGGAGTTCCGAACCGTCGAATCGATCGACGAATTACGCCGGCTGGACGGCGCCAAGGCCACGCCTTCCGCTCTTCTGCTTATCCTCGGGAGCAGGAAAGTCACCGAACAGGCGGCGAGGGACGAAATCGTTTCGCTGGTCTCGGGGTTCAGGAAAATTCCGGTCATCGTCATCGCCGATTCGGATGATCCGGTGCAGATACTCTCCGCGCTCGAGAGCGGAGCGCGGGGGTATATCCCGTCGAATGTGCGGCTCAAGGTGGCTGCCGAGGCAGTTGCGCTGGCGCGTGCCGGAGGCGTATTCGTTCCCGCCAGAGCCTTTCTGACATTGCGGGAAAGCATCCTGTCGACGGCAAACGGGGCGAGACCGCTTCACAGCATGTTCACGGCCAGAGAAGCGGACGTGGTGGAAGCCCTGCGCCAGGGCAAAGCCAACAAGATCATCGCCTATGAGCTCAATCTATGCGAGAGCACGGTTAAGGTGCACATCCGCAGCATCATGAGAAAGCTCAAGGCAACGAACCGCACCGAAGTCGCTTATAAACTGAGGGATGTGGTCAGCTAAGCCGCGAAAACCGGCCGAGTTGCCGACGCTCGTAAAGCCAGGCGGTGCATCGGAGATCGTTCCAATGCATCGTCGGGCTTCGCTTGTTCGTCCGCCAGTACTTGCCTAAGGCGTATGGCGCATCGGACTTACAGTTTACCGGTCGCCGTGACATAAGCCCGCTCATAAGAGGCAACCGCCTTGTGTCGGCGCAGCCTGTTCAGCGAATAGGAAACCCCTAAATCGTGGAAGCCTGGCGCCGGTAGGCCGGTTTCCCGGCTGATGGATCCGAGGAGGGCGTGTTCCTTCCGATCGCACCTCCATGGGCGGACGGGGAGGAATTTATATGGGCCGGTATAGTGCCTCAATACGGCATCCTGCCAAAGCCGCGTCTGCAGCGCGCATTTCTGGACATTGAGCGTCGTCGGCAATTGGACGATATCGCCTTGAAACGTCATATTGAAAACGCACTGGTCATGCGTCGGGCACGGATCGAGATAGGGGCATTTCCGCTGATGGTGCGCAAAATTCTCGGCAAAGCGGGTTAACGCGTCCGTCTCGCGCCATTTCACGGCATTGATCAGCATGAACCCCGAATTGAAATAGAACGGCGAAATTCCAGCAGCCTCGCAACGCTCGAAAATAAGCGGATCGTCGGCGCCCGTGCCGATCGCCAGATCCAGGCAGACACCGGCGATCTCCGTAAAGCCGCAAAACTCTTCGCAGCGCATATCGTCGAAAGCCAATGTGTCGCCGTCGATATAGAGGATGTAGTCGTAGGAGCGCGCGAGAGCCTCGATCGCGTGCGCCTTCAGGGGCGCGGTGCCGCTGATGTGGCTGTGTTTTTCACCGATGACTTCCAGTTTAGCAGCGTGGTCGGGCCGGGGCCCTTCCAGCAGTTCGATCGCATGCCCCCTTGAACCGATGAACGCCGCCAGGGACGGAGGAATTGCCACGTGGTAGCCGGATTGCAGGAAAAAGAAATCGAGGGGGTGCCGGTGGGAGCGCGCGATCGAGGCGATAGAGTATAGCGTGATGTCGTGATACTTCCGGTCACAGATATAGACTGCGGCGATGCGAGACCGACGTCGCTTCAACTCGGCGCTCGGAATGCCCACCAAATCTCCTCCAGCTTCGCCACGAGATGCGGTCCCACCGCGAAAAACTCCATGCAGTAATGCTTTGGCGAGACGCCCGGCGAAAGTTGCCCAAACGGCGTAGAGTCCCTGTTGGCAGCGGTGGCTCCCCTCCTCGAATGGAGAGATTTCATACCGGATGACCGAGATGGAAGATCATCTTCGGAATTTCTCCGGATCATTGGCCATGCCGAGCATCGATATCGTCATTCCCTGCTACAATCACGGCGATTTCCTGCCGGATTCGGTCGGCAGCGTGCTCAGCCAGGAAATCGGCGATCTGCGTATTCTCATCGTGGACAACGCCTCGACGGACGGCAGCGCCGATGTCGCACGGCAACTCGCGGCGAGCGATGCCCGCATTGAGCTCCTGCTACGCAATACCAATCAGGGCCCTCACGCATCCTTCAACGCCGGGATCGATTGGGCAAAGAGCGACTATTTCCTCATTTTATGCGCAGATGACATCCTCGCGCCCGGCTGTCTCGCGCGGGCCATACACGCCCTCGAACAAGAGCGGGAAGCGAGCTTTGCCTTCGGGGGACAGCTCATCTGGGAAGCTGGCACCCCCTGCCCCATGTTGGCCGTAACGAACGATGCAGCGTCTCGCACTGCCGTGAGTGCGGAGAAATTCATCCCGATATTTTCCCTGCCGCATCAGCCCGTCGGGACGGGCTCGATTGTGGTCAGGACGGCGGCGCAAAAGCAGGCGGGGCATTATCGGCCGGCGCTCTATTACACCGACGATCTGGAGATGCTGATGCGGCTGGCCGCCCTCGGTCACGCGGTGCGCATCGACGCCATCCAGGGCATCCGCCGCCGCCATGGAGCAAACATCTCGGCCGCCAATTGGGGGAAGTGGCTGCGTGAACTGGAGCAGGTCTGGGCCGCTTATGCCAGCTTCTTCGCACATGAAGGGCATGCATTGCCGTGGGGGCCCCGGCTCGAACGGCAAATCCGTACGAATATAGCAAACCGCGCCTATTGGAGCGCGGTATCGCACAGGATGCGGGGACTGAAAGCGGAATCGGTTGAACTTATGGCCTTCTCACGATCACTTGATCCGGCGGCAAGCATCATTCCTCCGTTCACATATTGGTTGCGCATCGATAGTCCCGCAACATTCGTCATACGGAGGCTTCGCGATATGTTGGCTCGGAGAAGGCTCCCGCGTTCGCCCGCCCCAAAAGGCAGGTCGGTGCCCCAAAAGGCGTAGCTGAAGGGCTGCATCGCCCAAAAGATCGAATTGCCCCTTTGCACCGGATCGCTGGAAGCTGCCGAACCGGTCGGCTTACACCCGTCCCCACCGTGTTTCCGTCCCCGCAGAGAAAGCGGAATTACAATGAGTTTCCCGGCTATTCGTGTCCGGCACCCAATTTCGCTGCCGCTGGTACCAAACAAGAGAAGAACCGAGAATCCGCTGCATTCGGGCAGTCAGGCGAATATCAACGCGATGGCTATCGATCCGCCAGTACCGTGCGGGCCTAAGCGCCGTGTTGCGCTTCTCGGCCTGTTCGGGATCGGAAACACGGGCAATGACGCCTCTATGGAAACCATGCTTCGTTTCCTCAGGGAAGAAGCGCACGGCTCCAGCATCTACTGTCTTGCGGTCGACCCGGAAGCGATACACCAGACATATGGCGTGGATACGATACGCCTGAACTCCCGTTTTCGGTCACGCCTGCTCTTTCAACTGGACAAGATGCTGTTCAGGATACCGGGCGGTTTCGTGGATCTCGTGAGGACGATCTACGCGGCACATAAATTCGACCTGCTTGTCGCGCCCGGAACCGGACTGCTTGACGATTTCGGTACCGGACCCTTCAACTGGCCCTATACGCTATTGAAATGGTGCGTGGCTGCGCGGCTCTCCGGCGCGCAAATCTGGCTGGTCAGCATCGGCGCCGGACCGATCCAAAATCCCCTAAGCCGCTGGATGATGAAAAAGGCGGCCAGGCTGGCGCGATACCGTTCCTACAGGGACCGGATATCGCTCGAATTCATGAAAAGTATCGGCTTCGATACCGGAAAGGACGCCGTCTATCCCGACATCGTATTCAAGATGGAATCACCTCCAACGGCCGCCCTAATGTCACGCCCAAACGGGAAGATAACCGTCGGGGTAGGGGTCATGGGGTACAAGGGATGGCATGCGTGGGAGGCTGGAGGAGCAGAGATATATGCTTCCTATCTCTCCCGCATCACCTCCTTCATCATCTGGCTATTGGACAATTCGTATAGCGTACGTCTCTTTACGGGCGCGCGCTCGGATGGAGAGACGGTAGAGGAGATCGGAAGGCGGCTGACCGCTATGCGGCCGGACCTGAACGAGCAATACGTGGCCGTTGAAACCGACTCCCTCCTTGAGCTTGTGGCGCAGATGTCCGCCGTCGACGTCACGGTCGCTACGCGTTTCCATAACGTCCTCTGCTCGTTGAAAGCCGGAAAGCCTACCATTTCCCTTGGCTATGCCAGAAAAAACGATGTGCTGATGGCCGAATTCGGACTGGGAGAATATTGCCATCGCATCGAGGATTTCGACGTCGAGCGATTGAAAGTGCAAGTCGTCGATATCCTGGAAAACAGGAAGAGGATTTCCGCTTCGATCCTTTCCAGGCTCGATGAACTGAAAGCCGAGCTTGAGCGGCAGGATCGGCATCTCCTCTCCGAGATGCTTGGCTGATGGACAAGCTCCCGACGGCCGGCCAGCTTTGAATGTCCTGCGCTATTTTTCCAGGACAGGCGTCATAGCCGTCCTGAACGGCCAGCTCGCCCGCAAGGCGGAGGTGACATGCGCCACCTCTTCGAGCAACGGATGCCCGGTGGCCTTGAGGCCGATCAGCCAGCCCGCGAGAGCGGCCGCGCCTCCGACGACGGCGTGGCCGAAGGAAAGCCGCCAATCCGCTCCCGCTGCCAGGGCAATGCAAAGAGGGCCAGCCGCGCTCGCAAGCGCCGCAGCGGCGCTCTTCCAGAGAGCCCTGATAATATCGGCATGGCTGATCCCCAAATGGTGCTTGACGAAGGAAATCGACACGACCGCCTGAAACGGAATGATGAATAACATGCTCCACGCCGCCGCATGCAAACCACCCACCAGGATGGCTCCGATGAGAATGGCAGCGGAAGGTGGAAACGACGCCAGCGCCCGGAAGAACGATTGCCTGATAGCCCCCATTGCAACCATAACGGGATAATTGACCTCGAAGCTGAAGGAGAACAGCGAGGCGATCGCGATCACCCGCACGAGTGGGGCGACCTCACGCCATTGGCCGCCGAGAACGATCTGGACGACGGGCTCGGCCATGACCGCAAGGACCAGAAAGGCCGGCCAGTAAAGCGCGGTGATAATCTCAAGCGCATGAAGGTAAGGTTCCTTCAGGCTTCTGCCCTCCCTTGCCTGCTCGGAAAAGGCCGGAAGGATCACGGACATCGCACCGCCGAGAACGATCTTGTTGGGCAGTTGGCAGATCATCAGGCTACGGCTGAAGACGGCTGCCGCCTGCGGCGACAGGATCCAGCCGAACAGCATATAGGGGACAGTGTCATAGACCTTGTAGAGGAGCGCTATCCCGCCATTGTAGCCCCCAAACCGGACCACGCTGTGCCAATGGCTGAAGGATGGCTTGAATATCCACGGTTGCGGATGCAGGGCGAAGGAGATGATGCCGGCGACGACGCTGGTGGCAAGCCATGCCCACGCAAAGCTCATATAGCTGAAGCCCGAAAGCGCGAGCACAATCGTCGTCAGCGCGCCGACGGCCGCTCCCGCCAGATCGATGGCTACGATGCGCCCATAGGCCATTTCGCGCCGCAGGAGGGCGACGATCTGGATAGCGATCAGATCGAGGAACAGGCACACACAAATAACATGAAAATACGCGCCCAGCCTTTCCTCTCCATAGGCACGCGCGAGCGCGGGCGTCGCCAAGAGAAGCACGACAACGATGATGGCCGTGAGGATGAGCATTATTGTCGATGAGGCGCGTATATCTTCCCGCGTCAGCACTTCACGCTGGATAATGAAATTGGAACTGGCGAACTCCCGCACCGAAAGCGCTATGCCGAGGATGGCCATGCCGACGACGGACACGCCGATTTCGGCTGGCGTGAGGATGCGCGACACGGCCGCCGCCACGGCGAAATTGCTGGCGAAAGTGAAATAGCGGTCCGCAGTGCTGAGCAGTAGCGCGCGTCTGACGGCGGTCATGCATATTCCCTTTCGTCACAAAGCGCATCTGCGGGCCGATCAGAACCGATCATCGGAAAAAGCATGCCTATCGTCATCGCGCCAAATAGGCGGGACGCGTGCCTCAAAAGGTGTAGCGGCTTCCATATGGAATTGCGTCGAAGCGGCTATCGTCTGCCGCTTCATTGTCAGCCGACGCCGGAATGCATAGATGCGCTCGATCCCTCGCAGCAGCCTTTTGGTGATTTCCATGAAGAAAATCGGCTTTCTTTCATTCGGGCATTGGACGCCCTCGCCCCAGTCGCAGACACGATCGGGCTCGGACGCGCTCCTGCAGTCGATCGACCTTGCCGTTGCAGCCGAGGAACTCGGCACGGACGGAGCCTATTTCCGTGTCCACCATTTCGCCCGTCAGCTCGGCTCGCCCTTCCCATTGCTGGCTGCCATCGGCGCGAAAACCAGCCGTATCGAGATCGGCACAGCGGTCATCGACATGCGCTATGAGAACCCGCTCTACATGGTAGAGGATGCGGGCGCGGCCGACCTGATCGCCGGTGGAAGGCTGCAACTCGGCATCAGCCGCGGCTCGCCCGAACAGGTGATCGATGGCTGGCGTTATTTCGGCTACCAGCCTGCCGAAGACGAGACCGACGCCGACATGGCACGGCGCCATGCGGAAGTGTTCCTCGACATGCTGCGCGGCAAGGGCTTCGCCGAGCCCAACCCGCGTCCCATGTTCCCCAACCCGCCCGGCCTATTGCGTCTCGAGCCGCACTCGGAAGGATTGAGGGACCGCATCTGGTGGGGCGCGGCGACCGACGCGACCGCGATCTGGGCCGCCAAGCTCGGCATGAACCTGCAGAGCTCGACGCTGAAATTCGACGAGAGTGGCGAGCCCTTCCACGTGCAGCAGGCCAAGCAGATACGCGCTTACCGCGCCGCCTGGAAAGAAGCGGGCCACGCGCGCGAGCCGCGCGTCTCGGTCAGCCGCTCGATCTTCGCGCTCGTCAACGACATGGACCGCATGTATTTCGGCCACGACGCCGACAGCCAAGACCAGTTCGGCTATATCGAAGCCAACACAAGGGCGGTGTTCGGCCGCCACTACGCCGCCGAGCCCGACAAGCTGATCGAGGAACTGAAGGCCGACGAGGCGATCGCCGAGGCCGATACGCTGCTGCTCACCGTACCCAACCAGCTCGGCGTCGACTACAACGCGCACGTCATCGATGCGATCCTCAAGCATGTCGCGCCGGGACTCGGCTGGCGCTGACGCCGCCTTATCTTAGGCGGCCCGACCGGAGACTTGTCGTGCAATTCCAGCCAGGCGTGCGCTTCGGTCGGCGTCATCGCTTCTCTAAGGCGAGCACGCAGGGCGGGCTGGCGTAATAGACGGCAGAATGCGGCGAGTGTCGGCAGGAAGCCCACGACATCGCCTTTCGGCCACAGAAGGGTCACCAGCAGATCGACCGGCTCGTTGTCGGGCGCGCCGAACCAGATCGGGCTCTCAAGCACGGTAAGCATCGCGACAGGGTTCGCGATGCCGTCGAGCCGCGTATGGGGGACGGCCACGCCATGTCCGATACCGGTCGATCCGAAGCGCTCGCGGCGAAGGAGCGCCGCCAGGATAGTGCCCTCAGGCATATCGACACGTTGCCCGAGCCGGTCTGCGATCTTCGCCAGCGCGGACCGCTTTCCCCTTGCCGTCATGCCGAGCATGAGGTCCTGCTCGCGCAGCATCCTGCCGATCCCGGTCGCCTGTGCGCCAGCTTCCGTCGTCGTAAGCTGCCGGTATGGCTTGGGATCGACACGACGAGACAGGGCGATCAGTTGCGTGGCGCGAGCATTTTTCCGTATTTCGCCATGAGAAAAGGTCACCACCATGCCCCTCCCCCGTCTCCAATCTGATGGAAGCGCGGCTGGGCACGCCCGAGGGGAGCAGGAGAAACGACAAGCGACACGACGCACCATGGGCATCGCGACGCAGCCCGTGGCAGATAACGGTTACAGGATGCACAGAAGTGTTTTGGGCGGGGTAATCTCATGATATGCTCCTTCAACGCGACGCATCCGCGCGCCGCAAAAAACGAGCCGCATTTGTTCTTGAGATTTCCTGGAGCGATATTTACGTGCGGTTTTCGAAAACTATAGCTCGCCCCAGGAGAAAGTAGCGACCTTCTCCGGCGAGCCTTGAAATTCTTATGAAGATTTCCATATACATGCTTTGAATCTATATATTATTTTGACCTTTTCAAGGCCACGGGAAACCACCGGTCGAAGCTACGCTCCTTCCTGCTTTTCCTTCCCCGCCGGAACCACATCCTGCCGTCGAAACATGATGGAGCGAGGCGGCACACCTTCCCTCCCCTCGGTCCGCTCCCGGTAGAGCACGGCGCGCGCGAGCAGCATAAGCGTCACCGGCGTCGTGACGGTGATGAAGATGCCGATAAGGATTTCGTGGATGGCCAGCCGTGAACCGAGCACCGAGAAGCAGACGATCGAGGCGAGCACGATCGCTCCCGTGCCCCAGCTTGTTCCGAGCGTCGGCGCGTGGATGCGTTCGAAGAAAGTGGCAAGTTTGAGCGTGCCGACGGCACCGATCAGCGCCAGCCCTGCGCCGATCAGGACGAGGAGAGCGACGAGGAGCGCCGCCCATGCCGGCAGCAGTTCCGCGGACGTCATTCGATCACCTCGCCACGCATGAGGAACTTGGCGAGCGCCACGGTCGACACGAAGCCGATTACCGCAATCACCAGCGCCCCCTCGAAATAAAGCGCGCTGCCGGTGCGGATGCCGAAAGTAAGGATCAGCAGCATGGCGTTGACATACATGGCGTCGAGACACAGCACCCGATCCTGCGCGCGCGGGCCATGGATGATCCGGTAAACGTTGCACGCCATCGCCAGCACAAGCATCGCCTGCGCAATCGCAAGCGACCAGACGAGGATGACGGCGCTCATTCGAATATCTCCATCAGCATGCTCTCGTAGCGGTTCTTGATCAGGTCCACCCACTCCTCTTCCGAAATGAGATCGAGGACATGGATCACCAGGATGCCGGAATCGGCAGCGTACTCGACCCATGCCGTGCCCGGCGTGCTCGTGACGATGCAGGCAAGTACCGCAAGCCCATTCCTGTCGCGCAAATCGAGCGGTATGGCGACAAAGCCGGATACATGCTTGCGACCCGTGAGGATGATACCGGCGACCGCAATGTTTGAGCGAAGGATGTCATAGAGCACGATACCCACCAGGCGCGGGATGAGCTGCCAGCGCCTCAATCTCGGCTTTGGAATCTGCAAGGCAGCCACCGCCCGCGACGCGATCGACGCGACGACGATCCCGAGCAGGAAATGCCCAAGCGAGAACGTGTTGAGCAGCATCCACATGAGGACGAGGGAGGCTGCGAGCAGCGGATGGGGCAATATGCGGCTCATGGCGTGGCCGCTTTCACGCTGCCCGCTTTCGCACCGGTCTGCAGGACGCCCCCTATATAGTCAGCCTGCACGTGCAGCGCCCGGGCCGTCGCATCGGTGTAGCGGATCATCGCGCCACCCTCGACGGTCAGTGCAAGGCAAAGGCCGATCAGGAGAACGATCGGCGCCACCTCCACGATGCGCACGCGCGGCACGATCACTTCGAGGGGCGCCCAGAAGGTTCGGATGCCGGTGCGCATCATGGCGATCAGGGCAGCGAGGCCGGAGAGGATCACCAGCGCGACAAGCACCCAGGTGCGGGCGGGAACGGTCGTCGGGGCGCCGAGCCCGTCGAGATTGAGCATGGCCGTCAGCAGCGCGAACTTGGCGACGAAGCCCGAAAGCGGCGGCAGGCCCGCCAGCAGCAGCGCCAGGCAGCCGAAGCAGACGCCCAGCACCGCAAGCGCGCCGGGCATCATCACGCCGACCTCTTCTTCCTCGTCCTCCTCGGCATCGACTTCGTCGCCATAGGCGGCCATGGTGACGGTCAGGAGGTCGGCGCCGGGTTCGCGCGCACGCTCGACCAGTTCGATCAGCATGAAGAGCGCAGCGACGGTGAGCGTCGAACTGACGAGATAATAGAGCGCGCCCGAGACGACCGCCATGTCGCCCATGCCGACGGCCGCGAGCAGCGTTCCCGACGAGACCAGCAGGCTGTAGCCGGCAAGCCGCCCCATGGTCTGCGAGGCGAGCACGCCGAAAGCGCCGAAGGCGATGGTGGCCATGCCGCCGAGC
>JBDZVC010000551.1:0-2465 GCA_040255475.1 Phyllobacteriaceae bacterium
CGTGACGGAGCCGGAGGCTACCTTCTCCACCTGTTTCGGCGCGCCCTTCATGCCCAGGCATCCTTCGGAATACGGCAATCTGCTGCGTAGCCTGATCGCCGAGCACGGCGTCGATTGCTGGCTCGTGAACACCGGCTGGACCGGTGGCGCCTATGGCACCGGCAAGCGCATGCCGATCAAGGCGACGCGGGCGCTGCTTGCCGCCGCGCTCGACGGTTCGCTTGCCGGTGCGGAATTCCGTACCGACGCCAATTTCGGCTTCGCCGTGCCGGTCTCGGTGCCGGGCGTCGATCCGACGATCCTCGACCCGCGAGCCACATGGGCCGACAAGGCGGCCTACGACCGGCAGGCGGGACGACTGATCGGCATGTTCGTCGACAATTTTGCCAAGTTCGAGGACCACGTCGATGCGACCGTCGCTGATGCCGCGCCGCGCATTCAAGAGGCGGCGGAATAGGCTTCCCGTCAGCCCCGGCCCGCGCCGGGGCTTTTCTTTTCCGGCCGGGCGGTGCATCTGCTCCTCACAAGAGGAGAACAGGATGACCGCGCAGAAAACCGTACCGCTTGCCTTTGCCGGGCTGCCCGAGAGCGACATGCTCGGCCGGGCGCGGGATTTCCGCGCGCTGATGGCGCGGCGACGCACGGTGCGCGATTTTTCCGACCGGCCGGTGCCGCGCGAACTGATCGAACAGGCGGTGATGACGGCCGCAACCGCGCCTTCCGGCGCCAACCAGCAGCCATGGACGTTCGTGTGCATCGGCGATCAGGCGATAAAGCAGCGCATCCGCGTCGCGGCGGAAGCGGAGGAACGCGCCTTCTACGAGGGCGGCGCGCCGGAAGAATGGCTGGAGGCGCTGGCGCCGCTCGGCACGGACGCCGACAAGCCCTTCCTCGAGATCGCGCCGTGGCTTATCGTCATCTTCGCGCAGCGCTATGGGCTGAAGGAGGACGGCTCCCGGCGCAAACACTATTACGTGCCGGAATCGGTCGGCATCGCGACCGGGCTTTTGATCGCCAGCCTGCACAATGCCGGGCTTGCGGCGCTCACCCACACGCCCTCGCCGATGGGCTTCCTGAACGAGATCTGCGGCCGTCCCGAGCACGAGAAGGCGGTGATCCTGCTCGTCGCCGGCTATCCGGCGGAACAGGCGGAGGTGCCGGATATCAGACGCAAGGAGGCGGACGAGCTGATCGTCTGGAAGGAATGACGGAGGATCGCCGGATCCGGGTGGCGCCTGGAATCGTCCTCGATGAAGATGATCTCGAAGAAGTCTTCATCCGCTCGTCCGGCCCCGGCGGCCAGAACGTCAACAAGGTGGCGACGGCGGTGCAGCTTCGCTTCGACGCGCGCCGGGCCACCGGGTTGCCGGGAGAGGTGCGCGACCGCGTTATAAGGCTCGCCGGCCAGCGCGCCACCAAGGATGGCGCGATCCTCATCGAGGCCTCGCGCTTCCGCACGCAGGAGCGGAACCGGCAGGACGCGCGCGACCGGCTGGTGGCGCTGGTCGCCAGGGCGGCGGAGCCGCCGCCCCCGCCGCGCAAGAAGACGCGCCCGACGAAAGGCTCGGTCGAAAGAAGGCTGAAAGCGAAGGCTGGCCGCTCGACGATCAAGAAGATGCGCGGCCGCGTTTCGGACGACTAGAGAAGGACAGGGAATTCCCGCATGCCCATGCTGACGGAAGGCGTCCGGCACCTGCCGGACCACCTCGACCGTAAGGCGCAGGAAGCACTGGTCGAGGACATCCGCAAGATAGTGGAGGCCGCGCCGCTCTACGTGCCGACCATGCCGAAGAGCGGCAAGCCGATGAGCGTGCGCATGACCAATTGCGGCGAGCTCGGCTGGGTGACCGACCGCGACGGCGGCTACCGCTACCAGGCGCAGCATCCCGTGACCGGCGATCCATGGCCGCCGATCCCGGAGCGACTGGCAGCGCTGTGGCGCGATCTCGCCGACTATCCTCATCCGCCGCAGGCCTGCCTCGTCAATTTCTATTCCGACAGTGCCCGGATGGGCCTGCATCAGGATCGCGACGAGAAGGAATTTTCCGCGCCCGTCCTCTCGGTCTCGCTCGGCGATAGCTGCCTTTTCCGCGTCGGAGGCACGACGCGGAGCGCGGCCACCGTCTCCGTCCGCCTTTCGAGCGGCGATGTCGTCATCCTCGGCGGCAAGGGGCGTCTCGCTTTTCACGGTGTCGACCGCATCTATCCGGAGACCTCGACGCTTCTGAAGAAGGGCGGGCGCATCAACCTGACGCTGAGAAGGGTAACGCTACCTTGACCTATAATTCCGTCACGATCCGGTGGTTCGGCGGGTGGACCATGCGCACGAAGGTGACGGGTTTGTCTGCGAGCCATGTCAGCCGCTCGGCGACGAACACGGCTTCGCCTTCCGGCAAATCGAGGAGCATGGCTTCTTCCTCGCCGGCGCGGGCCGCCCGGAAGATGAACTCGGCGCGGGAAAAAGG
>JBDZVC010000101.1:0-13160 GCA_040255475.1 Phyllobacteriaceae bacterium
CGAGACGGTGCGCGGCATGGGCTATCGTATGCGCGAGCCGGCTTCTTCATGAGCGTCGCGCGCAGAAGGCGTACCCATCAGTGAATCTCGGCCCTCGCTCCGTAGCTTTCCGCGTCATTGCTTTCTCGACGGTTTGGGCGATCATAACGCTGGTCATCATAGGTACGGTTATCTCGGCGCTCTATTATCGTTCGAGCGTACGTAGTTTCCGGACCCTTCTTTCCGCCCATCTCTTCAATCTGGTCAGCTCGGTCAGCGTATCCGAGGACGGTACGCTTACCGGCAATCCCGACCTCGGTGATCTGCGGTTCAGCGAGCCGGGCTCGGGGTGGTATTGGTCGGTTACACCTGTTTCAGACGGACTCCACGGCGACCTTCATTCGCCCTCGCTTACAGGATCCATTCCCGGGCCAAGGAGGGCTACCCCCTTCGATACGGATTTCCGGCGGAACTATCGTGTGAGAGGTCCGGGCGGAGATCGGCTGGAAGTGTTGGAAAGCGAAGTCGTCCTCGACACGAACAACCGTGTCGTCCGCTTTCTCGTGACCGGCAACCGCAACGAACTCAGGGCCGAGATCGAAAATTTCCAGCACCGGGTCTATCTCTATCTGTCGTTGTTCGGAATCGGCATGATTCTGATCAATGCCATAGCTATCCTGCTCGGCCTCCGCCCGCTCGACAGGGTGCGCCAGTCGCTCCAACGCGTCCGCGAGGGCTCCGCCCACCGCCTCGACGGTGATTTCCCCGCAGAGATCAAGCCGCTTGCGGTCGAAACCAACGCGCTGATCGACAACAGCCGGCGTATGATCGAGCGGTCTCGATTGCAGGTTGGAAATTTGGCGCACTCGCTGAAGACCCCGATCGCCGTTCTCCAGAATGAAGGCCATGCGATGGGGGGCAAGCGGGGCAAGCTGGTGATTGAGCAGACTGCGGCAATGCAGCAGCAGGTCGATCATTATCTGCGCCGTGCACGCATTGCGGCGCAGCGTGACAGCATCGTCTTCCGCACGCCCCTCCTGCAGCCTCTGCAGCGGCTGGTCAGGGTGATGGTCAAGCTCAATCCCGACATCAGGATCGAGCTCCACGCACCTGAAAACGAGGTCGTCTTTGCCGGCGAAACGGAGGACTTCGAGGAGATCGTCGGCAACCTTCTCGAAAACGCCATGAAATGGGCCCGGAGCGAAGTATCCGTTTCGCTGCGTGCGTCGGACGGAGCAGACCAGGACCGGACGGCAATGCTTGTTATCGAAGATGACGGCCCCGGAATCCCGCCTGAAAGGGCAGCTGAAGCGTTGAAGCGCGGAAAGCGACTGGACGAGACCAAGCCAGGCTCCGGCTTGGGACTCGCCATCGTTTCGGATCTCGTGGATGAATATGGCGGTACACTTGAACTCGGCCGTGCGGAACTTGGCGGCCTCAAGGTAGTTGTACAACTGCCGGCCGGCTGAATATTCGGCTTACTTGTGTTGCGGTGCGATAAGGGTCAAAATCCGGTCACATGAATCAGGTGGCGGGCGATGGTTCGTGAGAGGAAGCGGCATTTGGTGATCAGAGGGTTTTTGGGCCTTGGGTGCGCAATCGCCATGGCTCTTGTTTCGGGTTGTGCGACATCGCGCCCCAAAGCATCGGCGGCAGCCAATCCGGCTATAGCGGCTTACGCCGGACCGCGTACCGGCAGTCCGATCCTCGATGCGATGGCCGGCGGCCTCGTCGGAGGTACAATCGGCGACAGTTTCACCCTGAACGACCGCCGCGCCGCACTCCAGGCGGAATATAAGGCGCTTGAGTACACCCCGAGCGGACAGAAGGTAACCTGGCAGGGCAAGACCTCCGGCCTTCACGGAGAAGTGACGGCGGGACCGCCCTATCAGGTAGGCTCGCAGAACTGCCGGCAATATTCCGACACGGTCTATTCTGGCCAAGCCATGCATACGGCTAAAGGCACGGCCTGCCGCAATCCGGACGGGAGTTGGACGCCGCTTACCTAACGCGGGTCAGCCCGGTCGCCTCTTCCATCGCCAAATCGCCGCAGGTGTGCGCTGTTGGCTTTACCATGACCTGCGGCTATTGAACCGACATGTGGTTCTGGGTCATTGCCGCGCTTCTCACGCTGGGCGCCTCTCTGGCGATCCTGCTTCCCATGCTGCGCGTCGAGCAGCGCGCGGCTGCGGCCGACGCCTACGACATTGAGGTCTATCGCGACCAGCTTTCCGAACTCGACCGCGACGCCGGCAGAGGCCTGATCCGGCCGGCGGAGGCAGAGGAGGCGCGCGCCGAGATCGCCCGCCGTATCCTTCGCGCGGGCAAGACGGAAAAGAGCACTCACTCGGCCGTCCGTCGCAAGGGCGCGCGCATGCTGGCCGGCGCGGCCATCCTCGCCGTCCCGCTGATCAGCTGGAGTTTCTACGGCGTGCTCGGCTCACCGGACCTGCCGTCCGAACCACTCGCCGCCCGTCTCACAAAGAATCCCGCCAGCTCCACCATCGACGAGCTCGTCGCACGTGCTGAGCGCCATCTGGCGGAAGCTCCTTCCGATGTCCGCGGCTGGGATGTGCTGGCGCCGATCTATGTCCGCATGAGCCGCTTCGCGGACGCCGCCAATGCCTACCACACGGCAATCAGGCTGGACGGCTCCAGTGCCACCCGCGAAGCCGGTCTCGGCGAGGCGCTCGCGGCCGAGCAAGGTGGAATGGTCTCGGCCGAAGCCGAAGCCGCTTTCGAAAAGGCACTTGCACTGGATCCCCAGAACGCCAAGGCGCGCTTTTTCCTTGCCACGGCGCAGGCTCAGGAAGGCAAGGCGGGCGAGGCAGCCAAGGGGTGGAACGCCATGCTCGCCGATCTTCCCCAAAATTCGCCTTGGCGCGCCGCCGCTGAACAGGCTCTGGCCGCCGTCGACAAGAAACCGGCCGCCATGCCTGATCCGACGCAGGACCAAATGGCCGCGGCCTCCTCCATGTCGGCGGGTGATCGCGCAGCCATGATCGAGACGATGGTATCGCGGCTCGACGACGAGTTGCGTAAGAACCCCGATAATCCGGACGGTTGGAGGCGGCTTGTTCGCTCTTACATGGTTTTGGGAAAGAAAGCCGAAGCCGAGGATGCCCGCAGGCGTGGTGTCGCGGCGCTTGGCGGGGACAGCGACGCGGCGAAGGAACTCGACAAATTCGCCGTCTCCCTCGGCCTGACGCGAACGGAGTGAGAGGATGACGCGCAAGCAGAAGCGTCTTTCGGTGATCGCTGGTGCGCTCGTCTTCCTGGGCGTGGCGACGACGCTTACCTTCGTGGCGCTCGGCCAGAAGGCCTCCTATTTCTACATGCCCTCCGATCTCAAGACGGCCTCTCTCGAGCCTGGACAGCGCATCCGTCTCGGCGGATTGGTGGCGAAAGGCAGTATCGTTCATGGAAAGGGCGCGGAGATTGCCTTCGGCGTCACCGACGACAAGGACACGGTCAAGGTGACCTATACGGGTATCCTCCCCGATCTCTTCCGCGAGGGGCAGGGGGTCGTGACCGAGGGCTCGTTCCGCTCCGACGGCATGTTCGTTGCAGACAGCGTGCTTGCCAAGCATGATGAGCGCTATATGCCCAAGGAAGTCGCCGAAGGCCTGAAGGAAAAGGGCGTCTGGCAGCCGGATTAGGAAACGCTTCGTCATGGTAGAAACCGGACATTTCGCGCTCGTTCTCGCCTTTGCCATGGCGCTTGTGCAGTCCATCGTGCCGATTACCGGTGCGCGCACCGGCGACGAACGCCTGATGG
Source organism: Phyllobacteriaceae bacterium (assembly GCA_040255475.1). Lineage (GTDB taxonomy): Bacteria > Pseudomonadota > Alphaproteobacteria > Rhizobiales > Rhizobiaceae > Mesorhizobium_L. Next base: position 3,758 of record JBDZVC010000101.1, read on the forward strand.
CGATGGGTGTGCCGGCGGCGATAGCCGGCTTCCTCCTGACGGCGCTTTCCTTCGCCGCGCTGGTCACGGCCTATGTGCAGTCCGACTTTTCGGTTGCCAATGTATGGGAGAATTCGCATTCGCTGCAGCCGCTGATCTACAAGATCACCGGAACCTGGGGAAACCACGAAGGCTCTATGCTTCTGTGGGTTCTGATCCTGACCTTGTTTGGTTCCCTGGTGGCTCTCTTCGGTCGCAACCTGCCGCCTTCACTCAAGGCGACGGTTCTTTCCGTTCAGGGCTGGATCGGGGCCGCGTTTTTCCTGTTCATTCTCACTACTTCGAACCCTTTCACCCGCCTGAACCCGGCGCCGATCGAGGGCCGTGAACTCAATCCCATCCTGCAGGATCTGGGCCTCGCGATTCATCCACCGCTGCTCTATCTCGGTTATGTCGGCTTCTCGATTTCCTTCTCCTTCGCGGTTGCCGCCCTAATCGAGGGACGCATCGACGCCGCCTGGGCGCGCTGGGTCCGACCGTGGACGCTGCTCGCCTGGCTCTGCCTCACCGGCGGCATCTCGATGGGCTCCTACTGGGCTTACTACGAGCTTGGCTGGGGCGGTTTCTGGTTCTGGGATCCGGTCGAGAACGCTTCCTTCATGCCGTGGCTGGCGGGAACGGCGCTCCTGCACTCGGCGCTGGTGATGGAGAAGCGGTCGGCGCTGAAGATCTGGACCATCCTGCTTGCGATCCTGACCTTCTCTTTCTCCCTTCTCGGTACTTTCCTCGTCCGCTCAGGCGTGCTCACCTCCGTCCATGCCTTCGCCACCGACCCGAGCCGCGGCATCTTCATCCTCTGCATCCTGACGCTCTTTATCGGCGGTTCTTTTGCGCTATTCGCGTTGCGTTCCAATGCGCTCACGAGCGGCGGCCTGTTCCACCCGATCTCGCGCGAGGGCGCGCTTGTCCTCAACAATCTTTTCCTGACGACGGCCGCCGCAACCGTGCTGGTCGGCACGCTTTATCCACTTGTCATCGAGGCACTCAGCAAGGACAGGATTTCGGTCGGCGTGCCCTTCTTCGAGCTGACATTCGTGCCGCTGATGGTCCCGCTTCTCTTCGCCGTGCCGTTCGGGCCGATGCTGGCCTGGAAGCGTGGTGACCTCTACGCCGCCGGCCAGCGTCTGTTCGCCGCCTTCGCCTGTGCGCTGTTGGTGGGACTGTGCGTTCTGCTTTTCGTCGATCGCACCGCTGTTCTGGCTGCGTGCGGCATCGGCCTGGCGGCCTGGCTTCTGCTCGGGGCACTCACCGATATCGTCCTGCGCTCGGGCATCGGTTCCGTCCCCGCCTACGTCGCATGGCGGCGCCTTGTCGGATTGCCGCGCTCCGTCTTCGGTACCGCCCTTGCCCATATGGGCCTCGGCCTGACATTGCTCGGTATTGTGAATGTAACCACGTTCCAGGGCGAAAAGATCGTCGCGCTCAACCCCGGCGACAACCTGACGGTCTCGGGCTACGTGCTGCATTTCGAAGGTATGAAAGCCGCGCAGGGTCCGAATTATACCGAGAGCCGCGGTGTCTTCGACGTGATCTCCTCCGGCGGCGTATCACTCGGCAAGATCGTCTCGTCCAAGCGCTTCTTCCCGGCGCGCCAGATGCCTACCACCGAAGCCGGCATCCGCACCTTCGGCCTCGGCCAGCTCTACGTGTCGCTCGGCGACCCCGATGCGAGCGGCGCTATGGTAGTGCGTGCCTGGTGGAAGCCGCTCGTCCTGCTGATCTGGCTGGGCGGGGTCGTGATGATGCTGGGCGCCGCCGTTTCTCTCCTCGACCGGCGTCTTCGCGTCGGCGCGCCGTCGCGGCGCCGCAAGCCCGCATCGAGCTTGGCGGAGAGCCCATCGTGAGAAAGGCTCTGCGGGCGGCCTGTCTTGCCGCCATGCTGGCGCTGACGGCCGGCATGACGCCTGCATGGGCCGTGCGGCCCGACGAGATGCTGTCCGACCCGGCGCTCGAGGTGCGGGCGAGGGCACTCTCCAGGGAGCTTCGCTGCCTCGTCTGCCAGAACGAATCGATCGATGATTCCAGTGCCGATCTTGCTCACGATCTGCGTGTGCTTGTCCGCGATCGTATCAAGAAGGGCGATACGGACCAGCAGGCGCTCGCCTATATCGTCGCGCGCTATGGCGAATTCGTCCTTCTGAAGCCCCGTTTCGACCTGCGCAATTCTCTGCTTTGGGGCACACCCGTCGTTCTGCTTCTCGCCGGTGCCCTGTTCATGCTGTTTGGCGCGCGCCGCCACCGCGATGCATCCCCGCCGCTTTCAAGCGAGGAGAAGAAGGAACTGGATACGATCCTTTCCGGCCGGGATTGACCTCGTCTACCGGTTTCTATCGCCTGATACCATTACGAAAATTTCATTCGCTGGAAACGGCATCGTAATGTCGTGCGTCCTATCTCTCTTCTCACAGGATGCGCCCCTCCGTATCCGAAAGAAAAGAGGACACGACAAGATGAACAACCCGACCCCTCACCATGGCGCCGTTCGAAAGCGCCTTCTCGCAGCAGTCGCGGCGATTGCGCTGACCGGCGCCGCCGGCTTCGCTGTCGTTTCCAACACGGTTCCCGTTCTGGCCGATCCCGTTTATGTCAAAACGCCTCAGGCGATGCCGAGTTTTGCCGATGTGGTTGACCAGGTTTCCCCGGCTGTCGTCAGCGTATTGGTCAAGTCGCGCGTTGAACCTACCGCCGCCGACGGCTCGCAATTCTTCTTCAGCGGCCCCGGTTTCGACAATCTGCCGGATAATTCCCCGCTGAAGCGCCTCTTCAAGCAATTCCAGGATCAACAGAAGCAACACCGTCACAATGACGACCAGGGTGGCAAGCTGCGTCCGACCGCTCAAGGGTCGGGTTTCTTCATTTCCGAAGACGGTTATCTCGTCACCAACGATCATGTCGTGAAGGGTGGTGGCGCCTTCTCCGTGCGCATGGACGACGGTACGGAATATGACGCCAAGCTCATCGGCACCGATCCGCGCACGGACCTTGCCGTGCTGAAGGTCGATGGCAAGGGCAAGAAGTTCACTTATGTGCAGTGGGCAGACGATTCGAAAATACGCGTCGGTGACTGGGTCGTTGCTGTTGGCAACCCCTTCGGCCTTGGCGGCACTGTCACTGCGGGCATCGTCTCGGCGCGCGGTCGTGACATTGGCGCCGGCCCTTATGACGATTTCATTCAGGTGGACGCGGCCGTCAACCACGGCAATTCGGGCGGCCCTGATTTCAATATGAACGGCGAGGTCGTTGGCATCAACACCGCTATCTTCTCACCGTCTGGCGGCAGTGTCGGTATCGCCTTCGCCATTCCGGCTTCGACGGCCCAGGGCGTGGTCCAGGACCTCATCAAGGATGGTCAGGTCGATCGCGGCTGGCTCGGCGTGCAGATCCAGCCCGTTACCAAGGACATTGCTGACTCCCTCGGCCTTTCCAGCCAGAAGGGCGCCCTCGTGGCGGAGGCCCAGGATAACAGCCCCGCCAAGGCCGCCGGCATCAAGGCAGGAGACGTGATTACTGCGGTTGATGGAAAGACGGTCGATTCGCCGAAAGAGCTCGCACGGCTGATTGGCGGTATGAATCCCACCAAATCGATCGCGGTCAAGGTATGGCGCAACGGTTCGGACCAGACCTTTGATGTCAAGCTTGGCGAGATGCCGGCGCCCGACAAGATGGCCTCCGCCGATGATTCGAACCAACAGGAAAGCAATACCGCTGGCACGCTCGACAAATTCGGCCTGACAGTCACGCCATCGGATAACGGCAAAGGGCTTGTCGTCACCGATGTCGATCCGAACAGCGATGCGGCGGATCGCGGTATCCGTGCTGGTGACGTGATCATGGCTGTCAACTCCAAGGACGTGAACTCCGCCAAGGAAGTCGACCAAGCCGCATCGGAAGCCGCCAAGGCCGGCCGCAAGGCTGTCCTCGTAAGGATCATGCGCGACGACAACAGCCGCTTTGTCGCTCTGCCCGTGGCCAAGGGCTGACGACACGGTTCAGACTCGGATGCATCTCCGGCCAGCCCATACTCACACCCCCATGGGTGGGCCCGGGGAAGCATCGGGATCGGCGTAAGTTGATTGTATAGCCGATCCAGCGGCAGCGGGTCCCATCGCCCGCTGCCGTCTTTGCAATCAACAGCCTCGACAGGGAGACCCGGTCATGGTTAGTCAGACAGCGAACGCGGGCGATGTGGCGAATAAGACGTCCATGAAGATACTGGTCATCGAGGACGATCGGGAGGCCGCCGATTATCTTGAGAAGGCATTCGCTGAGGCGGGCCACAATGCCCATCTCGCCCGCGACGGCGAGGCCGGATATACGCTGGCGCGCAACGGCGACTACGACGTTCTGGTCGTCGACCGTATGCTGCCACAGCGTGACGGACTTTCGGTCATCGCCGGCCTCCGCGCCCATGGTGACGACACCCCTGTGCTGATCCTTTCGGCGCTTGGCGAGGTGGATGACCGGGTGACCGGCCTTCGCGCCGGCGGTGACGACTATCTGACCAAACCCTATGCTTTTTCCGAACTGCTCGCGCGCGTGGAGGTACTGAACCGTCGCGCCGCCGGGAAGGATGTCGAGACGGTTTATCGGGCCGGCGACCTGGAGTTGGACCGCCTCTCGCACACGGTAAAACGGGCAGGCAAGGAGATCACGCTACAGCCACGCGAGTTCAGGCTGCTCGAATATCTGATGCGCCATGCCGGCCAGGTCGTGACCCGTACCATGTTGCTGGAGAATGTCTGGGATTACCATTTCGATCCGCAGACCAATGTGATCGACGTGCATGTCTCGCGCCTGAGGAGCAAGATCGAAAAGGGCTTCGACGCGCCCGTCCTGCACACGATCCGCGGCGCGGGATACATGCTCAGGGCAGGCTGATCGCCCGTGGCGGCGCTGCGTGCCATCATGAAGACCACGGCCGCGCGGCTTTCGGCGCTCTATCTGATCCTTTTCGCGATCTGCGCGATATTGCTCGTCTTCTATATGACCTCGCTTTCGGTGCATATGCTGGAGGCGCAGACCCGCGATACCATCAACGAAGACGTGCAGCGGCTTGCAGCCGGTTACGAGCGTGGTGGTATCCCGTTGCTGGTGCGCGTGATAGAGCAGCGTTCCCGTCAGCCTGGCGCCAATCTCTATCTTATTGCTGATCCGAACGGCCGCATTCTTTCGGGCAACGTCGAAAGCCTGGATCCGGGCGTGCTGTCCACCAATGGATGGACCGAGCGGCCGTTCTCCTATGTTCGGTACGGCGAGGGGGCGGGAGAGCGGGCTAACCAGCCCAATGCCGGAAAGGCAGCCGAGCACCGCGCGATCGCGGTGGTCCTGCGGCTTCCCAATCAGCTTATCCTTCTCGTCGGTCGCGATCTCGGCGAACCGGAGCGCTTCCGCCTTGTCGTGCGCCGCTCGCTCATGTTCGCGCTGGGCACGATGGGGCTCGGCGCGCTGCTTATCTGGTTTTTTGTCGGCCGCCGCGCCCTGAAGCGCATCGACAACATTTCCGAAGCCAGCCGCCGCATCATGGGTGGCGACCTGAGCGGCCGGCTGCCGGTGATCGGGGCGGGGGACGAGTTCGACCGCCTTGCCGAGAACCTCAATACGATGCTCGGCCGCATCGCTGAACTGAACGAGGGGCTGAAGCAGGTCTCGGACAATATCGCGCACGATCTGAAGACGCCGCTGACGCGTTTGCGCAACCGTGCCGAGGCGGCGCTGGCCGGAAAGCGCAGCACGGCCGAATATCGCGAGGCGCTTGAAAGCTCGATCGCGGAGTCCGACCAACTCATCCGCACATTCAACGCTATCCTGATGATTTCGCGTCTCGAGGCGGGTTATTCCGCCGAGTCGACGGTCCCGATTGACCTCGATACAATCCTTCACGATGTGGTCGAACTGTATGAGCCGGTAGCCGAGGAGATGGGTGTGGGTCTGGAAGCCGGCGCCGACGGCAAGCACAAGATAGTAGGAAATCGCGAACTGGTGGGTCAGGCACTGTCGAATATCGTCGACAATGCCATCAAATATTCGGCCGATTCCTCCGAAAAGCCGGCAGTGACGGTCAAGGCGGAAAGCGCCGACGGCGAAATCCGACTGACCGTTACCGACAACGGCCCCGGCATACCGGAAAACGACCACGCCCGCGCGACCGAGCGTTTCGTGCGGCTCGAGCAGAGCCGGTCCCGACCGGGCTCGGGCCTCGGCCTGAGCCTTGCCAAGGCTGTCATGAAATTCCACGGCGGCCGGCTTGATCTTTCTTCCGCGCATCCGGGCTTGAGGGTGTCGATGGTATTCCCGGCGAGCAAGGAAGCGGATTGATGGGAAAGAAAACCGCTGCGTCCCTCGACGGCGAGGCGTGGTTTGGTGCGCCGGTCGGGCCGCTCGTCCCGCTCGACTCGGTTTCGGCCGAGGAAGAGATCGGTGCGCTTGCCGATGCGGCACGCGACGGAGGTTTCCCGCGGCTGGCCGCGCTTCTTTCCGGGGATGGCCCATTGCGGGAGTTTCTGGCCGCCGCCTTCGACCTGTCGTTTTTCCTGCGTGATTGCGCTCGCCGCAGGCCCGAAATGCTGGATCGGCTCTTCGATGAGCCCGTTCAGAAGCGGCTTGTTTCCCTCGCTGAAGAGATCGGACAGGCATCTTCCAGTCCCGACATAACGGAGCAAGCGTTGATGACGACGCTCCGCCGTTTGAAGACGGAAGCGCATTTCCTGATCGCGCTGGCCGACCTTGCCGGGGCGGGCGCCGAGGAAACGGTGCGGCGGCTGAGCGCGCTTGCCGAAGCCTGCGTCGGTGCGGCGGTTGGTTTCCTCCTGCAGGATGCGCACCGGCAGGGCAAGCTGAGACTGCCCGATCCGGAAAGACCCGCCGAAGGCTCGGGCTGGATCGTGCTCGGCATGGGCAAGCTTGGCGCCTCGGAGCTGAATTTCTCGTCCGATATCGACCTCATCGTCTTCTTCGAGCCGCATGCTCCCGCCATTATCGATCCGCTTGAAGCGGGCGATCTCTTCGCTAGGCTGACGCGGCGGCTGGTCCGCATCCTGCAGGACCGCACCGGCGACGGCTATGTCTTCCGCACGGATCTGAGGCTGAGGCCCGATCCAGGCTCGACGCCGCTCGCCATATCGGTTCCCGCCGCGCTGCATTATTACGAAAGTCGCGGCCAGAACTGGGAGCGCGCCGCCATGATCAAGGCGCGGCCGGTCGCTGGCGACATGAAGGCGGGAGCCGCGTTCCTCAAGGAATTGCAACCCTATATATGGCGCAAATATCTCGACTATGCCGCGATCGCGGATGTCCACTCCATCAAGCGCCAGATTCATGCCCACAAAGGCCATGGCGAGATCGCTGTGGCAGGCCATAACGTCAAGCTCGGGCGGGGCGGCATCCGCGAGATCGAGTTCTTCGTCCAGACGCAACAACTGATCGCCGGCGGCCGCTTTCCCGAACTGCGTGGCCGCGAGACGGTGCCGATGCTGGGCGAGCTCGCAGCGCGCGGCTGGATCACGCCGGAGGCGCGCGACGCGCTGGTGCGGCAGTACTGGTTCCTGCGCGATGTCGAGCACGCGATCCAGATGGTCGCCGACGAACAGACACATACTTTGCCCGAGGACGACGAAGGGCTGGAGCGCATCGCTCATATGTTGGACTTTGCCGACCGCGAGGCATTTTCGGAAGCGTTTCGCCGTTCGCTACAGGAGGTGGAAGGACATTACGCGGCTTTGTTCGAGACCGCACCGCAGCTTTCCGCCGGCGTGGGCAACCTCGTCTTCACCGGCGATGTCGATGATCCGGATACGCTTCAAACCCTTTCCGGGCTCGGCTTCGAGCGCCCGAGCGATATCTGCCGCACCATACGCGGTTGGCATTTCGGACGATACCGCGCCACGCAATCCGCCGAGGCTCGTGAGCGGCTGACCGAGTTGACGCCGGCGCTGCTCCAGGCCTTCGGCGAAACGCGCAGGGCAGATGAGGCGCTGATGCGTTTCGACGGATTCCTGGCCGGCCTGCCGTCCGGCATCCAGCTTTTTTCGCTGCTGCAATCCAACCCTGCGTTACTGAAACAGTTAGCGACGATCATGGGGGCGGCGCCGCGCCTTGCCGCCATCATTACTCGCCGGACGCATGTGTTCGACGGTCTTCTCGACCCAGGCCTCCTGAACGAACTCCCGAACCGCGCCTATCTCGCCGCCAGGCTTTCCGCGCTGCTTGAGGGAACCCGGCAGTATGAAGATACGCTCGATCGGCTGCGTGTCTTCGCGGACGAGCAGAAATTTCTGATCGGCGTCCGGCTCCTGACGGGCGCCATTGATGCAGGCCGCGCCGGCAAAGCCTTTTCCGACCTTGCCGATCTCACCATCGGTGCGGCGCTCGACGCGGTTATGGAGGAGTTCGCAATCCGCCACGGCAGGGTGAAGGACGGAGTGGTCGCGATCCTCGGCATGGGCAAGCTTGGCAGCCGGGAACTGACAGCCGGCTCCGACGTGGATCTCATCCTGCTCTACGACCATGACAAGGATGCGGAAGAGTCGGACGGTGAAAAGCCTTTGGCGCCATCGCATTATTACGCCCGGTTGACTCAACGCCTTATCGCCGCCGTGTCGGCACCCACGGCACAGGGCGTACTCTACGAGCTCGATTTGCGCCTGCGCCCTTCCGGCAACAAGGGGCCGGTGGCGACCCATATCGAATCCTTCGTCAAATACCAGCGGGAGCAGGCGTGGACCTGGGAGCACATGGCGCTGACGCGAGCGCGCGGCGTTGCCGGCGATGCGGTATTCCTTGCTCACGTGGAGTGCGAGGTGGATGAGGTTATTTCGCGGCCCCGCGATGCTGCCGAACTCGCCAAGGACGCGCTCAAGATGCGTGCCCTGATCGAGGAGGAAAAGCCGCCGCGCGATATCTGGGACCTGAAACTCATTCCCGGTGGGTTGATCGATCTGGAGTTCATTGCACAGGTGGCGATGCTCTCGGGCAAGGTCAGGGTCCAAGGGGAGGGCGGTGCGCGGCCGACCGGGACAGCAGAGACGCTTTCGAGATTGTCGCCCGATTTTGCGGACCCACAGGTCGTTCAGGAACTGTTCAGCTCGCATTCGCTTTACTCGACCCTGACACAGATCATCAGGCTGTGCCTGACCGGTCCGCTCGATCCGGACGATATTCCGCCGGGGCTCGTCGATTTGCTCCTGAGGAATACCGACTTGCCCGAACTCGGCGTGCTGGAGGCGCACATTAAGGAGACGTCGCGGCAGGTTCGGAAGGATTTCGAGCTGCTGCTTCGTGGAAAGCGCACGTAAGGCGATGGGTTGCCAGAGTGCTTTCCGTTCGCATCGGGGGTGACGATGCAACAGGAGAAGACCATGAGGAAGTC
>JBDZVC010000552.1:0-2443 GCA_040255475.1 Phyllobacteriaceae bacterium
TCGGCCATGTCGAGATGTATACGGACAGGTTCGAGGAAAGCCTCGACTTCTTTACACGCGTCTATGGCCTGACAGAGAGCGGCCGCGACGAGAAGAGCGTCTATCTGCGCGCCTTCGACGATTACGAATTCCATACGCTGAAGCTGACCTGGCATCATACGACCGGCGTCGGCCATATCGGCTACCGTACTTCCTCGCCCGAGGCGCTGGAACGCCGCGTGAAGGTGATCGAGGCGATGGGCTGCGGCATCGGCTGGAGCGAAGGCGATCTCGGCCATGGCCGTGCCTATCGGTTCCATGACCCGGACGGCCACGTCTTCGAGCTCTATTTCGACACGACGATCTATGAGGCGCCGCCGGACGAAAAGCCGGCGCTCAAGAACATCGCCCAGAAATACCATGGCCGCGGCGTCTGTCCGCGCCGCATCGACCATGTCAATCTGCTTGCCCTCGACGTGCGCGCGATCAAGGAATTCATGGTGAGGGCGCTCGGCAGCCGCGTCACGGAGGAAATCCTGCTCGACAATGGCCGGCTCGGCGGCTGCTGGTTCACGGTGAACAACAAGGGCTACGACATCGCCTATTCGGAAGACCATACCGGCACCTCGGGCCGCTTCCACCATGTCACCTATGTCGTCGACCAGCGCGAGGACGTGCTGCGCGCCGCCGATATTTTCCTTGAGAACGGCGTCTTCATCGAGACCGGGCCGCACAAGCACGCGATCCAGCAGACCTTTTTCCTCTATGTCTACGAGCCGGCGGGTAACCGCGTCGAAATCGCCAATGCCGGCGCCAGGCTGGTGCTGCGGCCCGACTGGCCGACCGTCACCTGGACCGAGACCGAGCGGAAGAAGGGCCAGGCCTGGGGCTTGAAGACGATCGAGACCTTTCACACGCATGGCACGCCGCCGGTGAAGAAGTAGGAGAAGTTCCATGGCCAAGACGGCTCTTGTGATCAGCGCGCATGCCGCCGATTTCGTCTGGCGCTGTGGCGGCGCCATCGCGCTGCATCAGAAGAAAGGTTATGAGGTGACCGTGGTCTGCCTCTCCTTCGGCGAGCGCGGCGAAAGCGCCAAGCTCTGGAAGGAGGAGGGCATGACGCTGGAAAAAGTGAAGACGGCGCGCCGCAAAGAGGCGGAAGCCGCGGCGAAGGCGCTCGACGTCCATGACATCCAGTTCTTCGATCTCGGCGATTATCCGCTGGAGATGGACCGCGCGGCAAAGTTCCGGCTGGTCGACGTGATCCGCGCCGTACAGCCTTCCTTCATGCTCAGCCATTCGCATTACGACCCCTACAACACCGACCATATGTACGCCACGCAGGTAGCGCTGGAGTGCAGGATGGTGGCGCAGGCCTGGGGTCATAATCCGGGCCAGAAGGTGCTCGGCGCGCCGCAGCTTTATCTCTTCGAGCCGCACCAGACCGAGCAGATGGGCTGGAAGCCGGACGTCTTCCTCGACATATCGGAAGTGTGGGACAAGAAGCGCGCCGCGATCGAGTGCATGGAAGGCCAGCAGCACCTCTGGCACTTTTATACGAACGTCGCCGAGAATCGCGCCAATCATTTCAAGCGCAATTCAGGCGGTCAGTCCGGCGGGCGGCCGGCGACCCATGCGGAGGGGTTTCAATCCGTTTTCCCGCGTACGGTGGATGAACTGTGATGGAGAACGTCGTCGTACGGAATATCGAGCGGGCCGATCCGGAAACCATCCGCCGTCTCGGCGGATGCGGGGTCGCGACAGTGCATGAGGCGCAGGGGCGCATCGGGCTGATGGCGCACCATATGACCCCGATCTACAGGGGCGCCTCGATCGCCGGCTCGGCGGTGACCATCTCCGCGCCGCCCGGCGACAACTGGATGCTGCATGTGGCGATCGAGCAGTTGAAGGACGGCGATATTCTCGTGCTGGCGCCGACCAGTCCCTCGACGGACGGCTATTTCGGCGACCTGCTTGCGACCTCGGCGATGGCGCGGGGCTGCCGGGGCCTCGTCATCGAGGCCGGCGTCCGCGACGTGGCCGACCTGACGAAGATGGGTTTTCCCGTCTGGTCCAAGGCGGTCCATGCGCAGGGCACGGTCAAGGAGACGCTCGGTTCGGTCAACGTGCCGGTCGTCTGCGCCGGCGCCCATGTGAGACCGGGCGATGTGATCGTCGCCGACGATGACGGTGTGTGCGTCGTCAGGCGCGAGGAGGCGACAGAGGTATTGAAGAAGGCCGAGGCGCGCATCGCCAATGAGGCCGACAAGCGCAAACGTCTTGCCGCAGGCGAACTCGGCCTCGATATTTACGGCATGCGCGAGAAGCTGGCGGCAAAGGGCCTGAAATATATCTGAGCCAGCTTCCGGATGGCGGGCGCGGGAGACGGATATGGGTGAAAATGCTGAAGGCATCCGCTGCATGTGGATGCGCGGCGGGACCTCGAAGGGCGGCTATTTCCTCG
>JBDZVC010000008.1:0-57648 GCA_040255475.1 Phyllobacteriaceae bacterium
CCCACCAACAGGATCTGTTTTCCGGCGTTTCATGTACAATTATCTCGATTTCGAAGGCCCCGTTCGCGACCTCGACGGCAAAATCATTGAGTTGAAGAAGCTCAGCGAATCCGGCGAAGCCGTCGATGTCGCGGACGAGATCGCCCGGCTCGAGAAGCGCTCCCGGGACGCTTTGCGCGACGCCTATAAATCCCTCAATCCATGGCAGAAGGCGCAGGTCGCCCGCCATCCCGACCGCCCTCACTGCCTCGACTACGTGCACGGGCTTTTCACCGATTTCACGCCGCTCGCCGGCGACCGCGCCTTCGCCGACGACGAGGCCATCGTCGGCGGCTTCGCACGTTTCAAGGGCGAGCCGGTCGCGGTCATCGGCCAGGAGAAGGGCAATGACACCAAGAGCCGGCTCAGGCACAATTTTGGCATGGCCCGGCCGGAAGGCTATCGCAAGGCGATCCGGCTCATGGACCTTGCCGACCGTTTCGACCTGCCGGTGGTGACATTGGTGGATACGGCGGGCGCCTATCCGGGGATCGATGCGGAGGAGCGCGGCCAGGCTGAGGCGATTGCCCGCTCAACGGAGAAATGCCTGTCCATAAGGGTGCCGATGGTATCCGTGGTGATCGGCGAAGGCGGATCGGGCGGCGCCATCGCGCTTGCGACCGCGAATCGCGTCTACATGCTTGAGCACTCCATCTATTCGGTCATCTCGCCCGAGGGGGCGGCATCGATCCTGTGGCGCGATTCGACGCGCGCGCGGGATGCCGCCACGAATATGAAGATCACCGCGCAGGACCTTCTCGGCCTCAAGGTGATCGACGGCATCATCGTCGAGCCGGTCGGCGGCGCACACCGCGAGCCGAACGCGGCCATCGAGGCGACGGGCAGACAGATTGCCGCCGCCTTCGACGAACTGAAGGCGGTGAACGAGGACTATCGCGAGCATCGCCGGCAGAAATATCTGTCGATCGGCAGATAGACGCACCTTCCTTGTGGAGGGAGCGGATTCCAATCGGCTGCGAAAGCGCGTAGAATCATCGCGATGCCATAAAATCGCCGCGCCTCTGCCTTCAATGAGCAGTTGCGAGGAGAGGTTGGGACGCCCTGCAGTAATGGTTTTTAAAGGTTAACTGTCTTAGCCTTGAGCTTGAATCTCGGCCGGCCGTGATCCGGCTTTTGCGAACGAGAATGCACAGCACGATGAATTCCCGCATCAAAGGCGCCGGTTTCCTGGTCGCAGCCCTCTTTCTGGCAGGCTGCAACGGCTCGATCGACGATATCGCCCCGAAGGCCGAAAAGGGATTGCCGCAGAAGATCGTCGACCAGATGAAGTCGAAGGGCATGTCGACCTCGTCGCCGATCATGGTGCGCCTCTTCAAGGAAGAAGGACAGTTCGAGGTCTGGAAGCAGAAAGGCGAGGGAGGCTATGGCCTCGTCGCCACCTACCCGATCTGCAAATGGTCTGGGCAGCTCGGCCCGAAATTCATCGAGGGCGACCGTCAGGCGCCGGAAGGGTTCTATACGATCCGGCCGAGCCAGATGAACCCGCAGTCGAAATACTACCTGTCCTTCAATATCGGTTTCCCGAACGCTTATGACCAGGCGCATAACCGCACAGGCGCCAACCTGATGGTGCATGGCGCCTGCTCCTCGTCGGGTTGCTATTCGATGAATGACGCACAGGTCGCGCAGATTTATGCCTTCGCGCGCGATGCCTTCCGGGGCGGGCAGGAGGCGTTCCAGCTTCAGGCCTTCCCGTTCCGCATGACGGCCGCCAACATGGCGCGCTACCGCAACGACCCGAATTACGACTTCTGGAGGATGTTGAAACAGGGCTACGACCAGTTCGAGATCGCGCATCTGCCGCCGAAGGTCGATGTGTGCGAAGGCCGTTACGTCTTTAACGAGGTGGCTAACGAGGGCTCCAGCTTCCCGGCCTCGCCGAACGGCGCCTGCCCTCCCATGGCGCGCTCGCCGGCGATGGCGGCCGCGACGGCCGCTTACGACAAGAAATACGACGTCGCCTTCGCGGAAGCGATCAGGAGCAAGGGCAAGGCACCGAGCGCAACGATCGATGGGATGAAGGAAGCGAATCTGGTGGCGGATTGGTCGCGCCGTCGCGGCCGCGGCGAGCGCGTGTCGCTTGAGCCACCTTCGCTTGATTCCGGTGGGAAGGTTACCCAGACCGCCGAAATGGGCCGCATCGATTCGCCGGTTGGTCGCAAGATGGCGGCGCTCGACGAGGAGAAGGCCGCCAAGGAAAAGGCTGCGCAGGAGAAAGCTCAGGCGATCGCCGCCGCGAAGGCGGCGAAAGAAGCTGAGATTGCGCAGGCAAAGGCTGCCAAGGAAGCCAAGATCGCCGAAGCCAAGGCGGCGAAGGAAGCCGCCAAGCAGAAGACAGTGGCACAGGCCTCGCCGAAGCCGGACGAGAATGCGAACGCGGCACCGGAAGCGAGCGCACTGGCAGCGGAACCGCAACGTCCTCGCGTCCTCAAGCGTATCTGGAACAAGATGTTCGGTAGTTGACCGCCGGGGCCGAAACCTACGATCTGAGGGGCCTTAACTGTCCGCTTCCGGTATTGAAGGCGCGTAAGCGGCTGGCCGGCATGCGGCCAGGAGCGCTTTTGTTGATCGAGACCACCGATCCGCTGGCAGTGATCGATATTCCCGCCTTCTGCAAGGATAACGGCCACCGCCTGATCGAGAGCCTCAGCGTCGAGGGCGGCCACCGCTTCCTGATCGAGCGCGGAGAATAACCGCTACAGTTTCGCTCCCGCTATGGCGAGTGGGTTGTCCTCGATCGCCGCGCGGTCGGGCGTGTCCGCCGCAGGCGTTCCGGTCATGGCGGCGAAAAGGCGACGGACATAATCCTCATCCATATCCATCATTATGAGGACGAGCCGCGTGCCCCGCGTGCCCTCCGGCCATGCGGGAAGCCTGGCGGGTGGGTGAAGCACCTTCTGGACGCCATGCAGGACCAGCGGCCGTTCAGGGTCCTCGGCAAGCTCAACGATGCCCTTCATGCGCAACAGGTGCTCGCCATTCGCCGAGCGCAGGACATCGAGGAAGGCTTCAATCGCGCTGAACGGGATCGGCCGGTCATGGACGAGGGAGAGCGTTTTTATACGGCCGTCGTGATGATGGTTCTTATGATCGTGGTCTTGATGCGCATGATTGTGATGATCATGCGCCGCCTCGGCATGAAGCCAGCGCTCCACGTCGGGCATCTTGCGCGCTGGATCGTAGAGTCCGCAATTCAGCAGTTCCGAAGCAGCCGGCCAGCCAGCGCGGCTTTCGAGAACGGGCGCGCCGGGATTGAGGTGCTTCAGCCTGTCGCGCAGCGGCGCGATCACGTCCGCCGCCTCGGGTAAATCCGACTTGGTGAGCACGATGCGATCAGCCATCGCCACCTGCCGCACGGCCTCCTCGTGCCGATCGAGGGTAGCCGAACCGTTCACCGCATCCACGGTGGCGATAACGCCATCGAGGCGAAAAAGATCGAGCAATCCGGGATGCGCCATCAGCGACTGCAGCACGGGAGCCGGATCGGCAAGCCCGGTCGTCTCGATGATGACGCGCTTCAGCGCCGGAATGCGTTGGGCAAGATCGAGAAGCGTATCGACAAGCTCGCCGCGCACCGTGCAGCAGACACAGCCATCCGAGAGTTCGATGACGCCCTCGCTCGCGCGCTCGACCAGCAGATGGTCGATGGCCACTTCACCGAATTCATTGATGACGACGGCGGTATCGGCAAGCGCTGGTTCCTTCAGCAGCCGGTTGAGAAGCGTCGTCTTGCCCGAACCGAGAAAGCCGGTCAGGAGACTGACGGGAACGGGCTCCGCCATCGCACGGCCTATTGCGTGGCAGCCGATTGCGCCTTGGCGACCGGCTTTGCCGCCTTCGCGGGAGGCGTATAGTCGGGGCGTGGCGTCGGGATCGGTACGTCGGCATATTCCACCGGTTCCGGCAATCCGCCCGGTCCGGTCGCACCACCGAGATCCACCATGACGACATTGCGGGGATGGTCGAGCTTGTGAAGATAGGGCGAACCCATCACCAGCGGCGCCTGGTCGGTATCGTCCTCGCCACCGGCATCCGCGAGTTTCTGCTTCTTCTTCTGCCTGGCCTCCTTGGAACAGAGCGCCTGACGCATGTTGGTCGCCTCGCCGATGCCGTTACCCTCGGCGGGCATCGAGGCCAATGTCGGGCCGGCCGGTTCGTTTCCGGCAAAGCCCTGAGCGAGGAGCGCGGCGGTCTGGGCGGCGCGATCGGTGATCGAATCCGCACCGAGCACGATCGCGGCCAGCGTACGGCCCTGCCGGGTCGCGCTACCAATGAAATTAAAGCCCGACTCGCAGATGAAGCCGGTCTTCATCCCGTCAGCGCCGTCGAAACGGCCGATCAGCGCGTTGATGTTGGGGATCACTCTCTTGCCGAAGCCGAGCGCCTCGATGTTGAAATAGCCGAGATATTGCGGATATTCCTTGCGGATCGCCGTCACCAGCAGCGCCTGGTCACGCGCGGTTGTATAATTGTCGGGCGAGAACAAGCCGTTCGGATTGGCATAATGCGTGCCGGTCATGCCGAGCCGGGCAGCCTCCGTGTTCATGCGTTCGACAAAGGCCTCTTCGGAGCCGCCCACATTCTCGCCGACCGCCATGGCGATGTCGTTGGCCGAATGCGTGATCATCATCTTCAGCGCGTTGTCGAGGGTCATCACGGAGCCCGGCTTGAAGCCCATCTTGCTCGGCGGCTGGGACGAGGAATTCTTCGTCATCCTCACCGGCGACAACAACGTGACCTCGCCCTTGTCGATCGCCCTGAACGCGACATAGGCGGTCATCAGTTTGGTGAGCGAAGCCGGATACCAGCGCGCGAAAGCGTCCTGATGCTCCAGCACCTTGCCGTCGTTCACGTCGAACAGCAGCGAGGGACCGGCAACGGCGAAAGAAGGGATCGCCGCGGCCAGAAGGGCAAGCGATAATGTGAAGGAAAGATGCCGCCGCATGGTCAATTCGATGGAACCTCGATGTCGTTCGTAGGGAGTTCAGTGTCGGCGGGCGCCCGCGAGGCGGATCCGGGCCGATACGCGTATCCTGCTATCTAGCGCATGTGTCCCCAAAATGGCAAAGTCACCGCGACCACGCTACGATCGATTTTAAAGGAAAACCTTATGCCGATACTGAACCGCGCCGCCGAAATGCAGAATGAAGTTGCCGGCTGGCGCCGTCATATCCACAGCGAGCCGGAGCTCGGCTACGATGTCCATAAGACAGCTGCTTTCGTAGCAGAAAAATTGAAAGAGTTCGGCGTCGACGAGATCGTCACCGGCATCGGGCGCACCGGCCTGGTCGGCGTCATCAAGGGCCGACTGGGCGCCGGCGACACGATCGGGCTGAGGGCCGACATGGATGCGCTGCCGATCCAAGAAATCACCGGCAAGCCCTATGCTTCCACCGTTCCGAACAAGATGCACGCCTGCGGCCATGACGGGCATACGGCAATGCTGCTGGGCGCTGCGAAATATCTCGCAGAGACACGCAACTTCTCCGGCAACGTCATCGTCATCTTCCAGCCGGCGGAGGAAGGCGGCGGCGGCGGCAACGCCATGGTGCAGGACGGCATGATGGAGCGTTTCGGCATCAGCCGCGTCTTCGGCATGCACAACATGCCCGGCATCCCTGTCGGCGAGTTCGCCATCCGACCCGGCCCGATCATGGCGGCGACGGCGGAGTTCACCATCAAAATCACCGGCAAGGGCGGGCACGCCGCGATGCCGCATACGACGATCGACCCCATCGTGATCGGCAGCCAGCTTGTCGGCGCCATCCAGAGCATTGCCTCGCGCACCGTCGACCCGGTGAAGTCGGTTGTGGTGTCGGTCACCAAGTTCCATGCCGGGGATGCCTACAACATCATAGCCGAGACGGCCGAGCTTGCCGGCACGATCCGCACGCTCGACAAGGCAGTCGCCGCCAAGGCGGAAGAACGTATGCGCGCCATCTGCGAAGGCGTCGCGACGACGTTCGGAGCGAAGATAGAGCTCGACTATGACCCAAACTATCCAGTCACCGTCAACAATCCCGATGAAACCGTCTTCGCCTTCGACGTGGCGCGTGAGGTGGCAGGCGCGCAGAAGGTCGTGGGCGACGTTGCGCCTTTGATGGGCGGCGAGGACTTTTCCTACATGCTCGAGGCGCGCCCCGGCGCCTTTATCTTCCTCGGCAATGGCGATTCGGCAAACCTCCATCACCCCGCTTATGATTTCAACGACGAAACAATCCCACATGGCGTCAGCTACTGGGTAAAGCTCGCGGAGAGCGCACTGCCGGCGAGGTGAGCGCTGTCCGTTGAAACCCCGTGATGTTTCTTCGATCAGCTCAACCCTGTACGATGAAGCCGGGTTGGCGAAGGCGAGCGAAGCGTTTATGTAAGCGTCGCGTGGTCCCGTAGCTCAGCAGGATAGAGCATCTTTAAGGGGGGAAAAGTTACCGGTTCGGGATCAAATCCAGGGCCCAAGCGGGGTCCAGCGGTCGGTAACATTACCGATTTGCGTGAATTGATATTCGCGAGGGCATCGGCTACGACGCCTTCAGGAGAAGGAGAAAGTCCACGTAGCTCAGTTGGATAGAGCACAGGATTCCTGATGCAATTGGGGGTTGTATTGCGGAAACGGTACAATCGATCTGCTCAAATTCGGGGAACGCTTCGCTGAACTCTCAGCATGCCAATCCCGAGCCAAGCTCCGGAATATTCCGGTGAAGGTGTAGAGACTGGATGGGCAGCACCTAAAGGCCTCGGCCAATGGTGAAGGGACAGTCCAGACCACGAACGCGGAAGCGGCGGCGAAAGCCGAAGTGGTATGAATCCTGGGGTCGCAGGTTCGAATCCTGCCGTGGACACCAACCATCCGTGTGTTCGCTCGCCTCTCGCATGGCCGACGAAGGGAACTCATCCGCGGAAACGGACCGTAACGACATTTAATGCACTGACGCGGCGCGCCAAATGCCCGTGGCCAAAGCCTTCCTCCGGCGATTCACGAGCATACAAGTCAAAACATAGTGTGCCGGACAGACGGTCCCGACTGGATGTCAAACAATAGCCTCACGACAGCCGACTGCGCCAGGCTTCTCAAATCCAGCGCAGTCGACTCAGCTTGAAATCGCCCGGTCTAGACAGCCTCGTTAGCCCTACGCGTTTTCCGGACGCGATCGTAGTCATCGGTAAACGTTCTTAAACCGTCAAAGAGACGGTCGTCCATTATCTTCGTTCCAGGCGGCGTTTTGCGACTGACCTTCACACCAAAATCGTCGAGTTGAAACGCGCTGGTGGAGAGTCCCTGAAGCCAGTTCCTAAGATCTGTCATAATTTCGTCGGTACCAATGCCCTCCGGAAGGCCGTGGCCCGGTACGGGAACTCCCTCGTCGATGATCTGCTTCAATACGTTGCAGCGTTGCGTCGTTTCAGAGACGATCTCTTTCAATCGATCCACGAGATCGCCCGTCGTCGAATTCATCACCGACGTATCAATCCTTTCGACATCCTTTACGGCGAGGGGTGGGTCGGCGTTGATGTTCATGACGTCGTAGTACGCCTTTTTCCAGATTCTGATCGCCTTATTGTAGGAATTGAAGATCGTACGCTCGAGCGGGAAGCGTGGGTTGGTCTTGCCCCCTTCTTCGGACACCAGTTTTGCAGTGGGCAGCAAGGGCGTCCTTCTGCTGACCAGCGCACGACAGATGTCGATTATGGCCTCGCTGTTGGATCTCATCTTACTGCCATCGGGCAAGGCGTCG
Source organism: Phyllobacteriaceae bacterium (assembly GCA_040255475.1). Taxonomy (GTDB): domain Bacteria; phylum Pseudomonadota; class Alphaproteobacteria; order Rhizobiales; family Rhizobiaceae; genus Mesorhizobium_L. Next base: position 7,794 of record JBDZVC010000008.1, read on the forward strand.
AGCAGGGCCCTGGATTTCGTGTCCGCGATCACGATGATAGAACCTATCCTCGACGGCATTATGCGCCTCCCTCAATGGCCGCAGGCACGGGCCGACGCGGCACTCCCGGAAGCAGGATCGGCTCTGAAAGGGCGACGTCGATTAGCTTCCTGGCCTGTTCCTCGATTCCGAGATCGTGCAGACGAAGCGTTCCTTCGACAAGCCCCCGAATCTCCTCGGGCGACGCCCTCGAACTAATGAACAGCGCATACTGGTCCATCGCCCGCCGTCGGTGCTCCGGACTGACGCTTGTGATCATCTGGGGAGAAGCCAGGCCCGAATTGAACAGCATCAAGTTCAGGTATTCGTTACGCTTCTGTTCGACCCGCTCGTCCCCAAGTATCTGGTAAATCCGGCCCGCCGCGGTGATGCGCACGGCTTGTTCGAATTCCGAGACCTCGTGGTATTCAACAACCGACGCTCGGTTGTTCGCGACAAGCATGACCCCGCCCTCGCCATCAGGGTCCTGGTCGAGCAGCATGACACTCGCATTGCAGAGAAGCTCAACATTGAAAATCGCATTCTCCACCATTTCCTGCTCGTTTTTGACCTGCACCATGCTGGCGCCGAGATCCTCCCAGCGGTTCTCGAACTCCGCGTTTTCAATCGTTCCGTCTCTTTGCACCCGCTCGTATTGAGCGGCGGCTGCGTTGATCCTGTTCTCCTCTTTAGCCAGGTGTTGCCTGCGCTCGCAAAGTTTAGTCCCGTAGTCGGTAAGCTCGTTCAGCCATGGCGGACCTGATATGAAGTGGCGGCACATCACGCAGTTTCGCGGCTCGACCGGTCCATAGACGCTCTTCGAGGAGCCGAGATCCCCGTTTTTCTGCACAAGCTTCCCGCCGTCACTACAACGAGATCCGTCGTACGGGCATATGCCAATGGCCACGTTGCAAAACTGGAACTGCGATGCGGAGTGTATTGCGGAACGAACAGCGGATTCCGAGACAGAAACAGTACGCTTGAGCGCCTCGTCGATCTCCATGCGTTTCAGGTCGTTGATAAACTCGCGTTGTGCCTCGGACCTTGCGACGGCCCTGTCGATTTGGCCGGCTATTTCTGACGGATGTGGTTCGGTGTAATAGATGGTCATGAGAAGGCTCGCATGACCTGCGATGAATTTGCTCAATAAATCCAGCGGCATACCGCCGCGCCTCAGGTTAGTTAAGCCACGGACCCGTAGTCCGTGGATGTTGTAACGGGGATGATACGGCTGTCTCGCCTTCGGATGGATATCTACGAGCGTCACGGGGTTGCCCGGATGCTGCTTGTTCCACCGACGCTCTATCTCAAGAAGAAGATAACACCAAGCATGGTCAATTTCGGCCGCAGTGGCCGTCCTCCCCTGCATCGGCCAGTACCGAGTTGGGAACAGTCGACTAAGCGGGAATATGTGCGGCATCTCCGCCTTGGTTGCTTCCGAATAGCGATGGGGGCTGTCCAGATAGATCTCGGGGCCGATCGGTGCTGCTATGGGATTGAACTTCGCCTGCCATTTGCGGAGATCCCACAAGTTCTTCAGTAAGCTCGGTATGTGCCACGGTATCGAGAATGGTTTGCCAGTCTTGTTGGTGTTCACCCAGATCCCGGTAATGGATTTTAGATCGTCTTCGATCTCGATCGCGTAACCTCTCGTCGGGGAGTCTTCCTTCGGTTCGCCAGCTTGGTCTGCCCAGTATCCGGCGAGTGGGCCATTGTTCTTCTCCCACTCCATTCTGTCGCCATTGAAATGGCTCACGTCTCCTTCGCCGCTGTCGAGCCGACGAATCTGGCCCATGCGGAGCGGAATGTCCAACATTGCCCTAAACAGCGACGGAATTACCGGACAGTAGCGATTCTGAATCTTCCCCTTGATGTTGATATTGACCCTAAAGTTCTTCCCGGGCCATCCTTTTGCGCCCTCCTCGAGGATTTCCTTCATGATTGGGATCAATCTCTCAGGCAGCGGCCGCGACCGGGTTCTGCTGGGCTTGGGACGCTTTTGGACCTCTCCCCTGATCCTGTTAACTTCCTTCTCGGAAACAAGATCGAACAGGGCCCTGCTCCCAAGTACCCTGGCAAGCTGTTCGCTGATGCTGGCCGAAACCCGTCGCGCCGCTTGGACCGTAGTGAGCGTAGCGCCGTTAGGCTTGCCTCCGCCCTTCCTTGTCAAATAAGCGGAGAATGACTCGGCACGATCTGCGGACAACGTGACTTCGCGAACCGTTTCATCCGGAAAAGTCTCCTTCATCCAGGACGCAATACCAATGATCGCATTCTGCAATTGCGTAGGGTGCATGCGTGTGTCCTCGCAAAAATCCCGAGAAAGCTCCATGAGTTCCCGATGGAGGGTATCGGCAGAGTGCTGAAACGCGTACCAGCTTGGATTCGACCCGGCGGAAGCGGCTCTGTGCTTGCGGGCTTTGTCGACGAGCGACGCATCGTTGAAGATCTTTGCCAGACCGTTGACCACGTTGGATACGCACTGCTTGTTGACATCGCCGACTCCAAGGACTTCCGGGTCCCACCCCAGTCCGTCGCTCGTTCGGAAGAAATCGACTACGGCGTGGACGAGATCCAGCGGCGCTTCGCGGATCTTCGATAGACCAACGGCAGAGGCCGTAAATACGGCCAGGATTCGCTCTACGACGCCCGCCGAGTGCGACCTGCTATTTACGCCGTCCAGGAAGGCGAAGGCTCCAGCCGCGTCCAGTTCTAGCCGCAGGTCGCACCCAAGCTCCGAGATTTCGTTGAAGGCCCTGCAGATATCACGATGCAGTGGCAACCCGAAAATCCTGTACGGCGAAATGCAAATTCCCTCATCAAAAACGGTGTCGACCGCCTTGAAGTGCTCAGAGGTCAGCTGCTTCGTCTTCCCGGCCGATGTGATCAGTTTCAGGGCCTTCGCCCCTTCTTTCGTGAAGTTACTGTCATCGTCCTTTCGGTCGACGCGATCGAGGTTCAAAAAGACTTCGTCGCCGCTTTGCGTGGTGAAGATACTCATTGTCCATTCCTCCATTTGAGTGTGCAGGCTGTACTCGAACAACGGGCCGATAGGCCCCGACCTTCGCTTGGCTCGCCCGGGCCAGGCGCATTCGTTCCGCTTCCGATCTTTCGCGCCCTATTCCGCAGCGTATCGTTGGTGACCCGGCCGGGGCGGATGGCGGAACCGCTCCACGAATTCGTCATGCATGCTGCGGAAGGAATCGTCGGACGACCGTCCTTCGCTCGCATCCGTCAGGAGGCTGTTGATTTCGGATGGAGTGAGACGCGTATAGACGAGGTGGGCGTAGAGCGACCGATGGTGCATGGCGCTCCGGATTGTCCGGCCGTCTACCCTGGACGTGAATAGAAATCGCCCGTAGAAATGACGTCCCCCGTGTGGCGTCGTCCCTCTCCACTTCACGGGCGTCATCATCGCTGGATCGTCGTATTGCCTGCCAATCCTTTTGACGCCCTGCTGCCAGCAATGCTCGAACGCTGACATGGTATAAGGATCACCAACATCTCCACCGCCGGACGTCGCGGTACGCCCGCTGCTCACGAATAGGAAGGGATGGTCGCCGAGGCCGCGTGGACGCCTGGCCATGATGGCCGGGCGTGTCACGCAGATGTATTGCAACAAGAGCCTGGCGGTCCGTTGGCGAAGGGTCCGGATCGGCAGGAAATAGCCCGGCGTCCCCTGCTCGTCGTCCGCCATGCCTTTCCATCCGGCTTCATTCCTGCCTCTATCGCGGTTGCGCGGCAAGAGCTCGAACTGTTGGAGATACTCCTCACGGGAAATATATCTTCCGTCCGCTCCGGCGACCTTTCCGTACTCCGGATGGTGGAAAAAGACCCACGGATCGTTGCCGATAAACTGGAGATCGGATGTGTAGAGGTGGAAAGGCTCGCTCTTGCGGAGTCCTAGCGCGAAGATCAAATGCGCGATCAGTTGGCCGGCCTCATCGCATTCCCCTGCCTTGTCCGTGAACCCAGTGTAGAGAAAGGGAGTTACGTATTTCGTCGGAAACGATGGAACCGCGCCCGCCCCTTTTCTGCTTCGCTCGACGACTCCTGGAAACGCATGCGAAGGTTCTCGTCTCAAGCCTTTCAAATGCCCGAGCAAGGAGTTGTGCTTCCGGATCATCAACTCCGAGACAAGGCTGAGAGCTGCGCGCGGAGACTGCGCGACTACGTCAGTCGACGCCGCCTGGACCCATCGGATAGCCTCCGGCTCGTCTCCCATCCATCTGAAATGAAGGGTGAGCGCCGACAGGAGGACGCTTGCCTGGCGCTTTCCGAGAGGCCCCCAATAGAGCCGAGTTTGGTCAACGATGCGGCCGTTGGGAGCGACTTCCATCGTGCCGTGGACGAGAGCGCTTGCGAAGCCTCGCAGCAATCGCCGCTCGACGACCCCGTCCTCCTTCCATCGATCGAAGAGCGGAGACGAGCCGAGCGCAAGGGAGTGATCGATGAGCGCACCTATTCCCCGTGCCGCGTTCTTCATCCACGTATAGGACATCGTGGAGTGTTCGGCGAAGTAGTCCAGCAGCGGTTCGTAGACTTTCAGTCGGAGCAGTCCGTTGGCGTCCGGAAGCACAACCCATAGGACCGGACGTTTCTGAGTTGAGCCATTTTCACGCACCATCTGGCGGACGATCACGTGGTAGCGGCCGCGCTCCAGGAGAGAGAGGCTCAGCCCGCGCTTTTTCGGACGCGTGCTCCGCTCAGTTTTCCTAACCATCTTTCTTTCCTTCCGAGAATAGGTCCACGTGTCCGGGCGACGCCCGCTGTGGCGGACGTATGTGCACGCACCAAATGGTTGATCGATGTCAGCGAATCACGCCGGGCATGGACGCCGTATCGCGGGAGCGATTCGATGAAACGCATCCGCCCACACAGCTGTGCGGCCGCAAAAAATCAGCTTCTGCGAGGTGCCTTCCAGGCGCGGAATGCGTGCGATCAGCCCTCGAAAGCCCATATCTTCGAGTGCGCTATGCGCACAGCACCGCCCCTCGGTTAAACCGACCAAAAACAGTGGCGTGATGGGGGAGATAATGCTAGAAGGTTACATGCGACCTCCTTTCCTTACATCGGTTTGGGAGTCGGATCGCTCGGGTGAGTGCGTTCCTGCGCACTCACCCGAATCTTTATGTCCGAATCGCTATGCTGGACCATACCCGCAACCGCGGACGTCCACAACGGTTGCTCCGAGTGTTTTTGGAGTTGTCAGTGACCGCGCCCGAACGGATCCCCGAACAAATGGAGAGGCTTTTGGATACGATGAGGAATCGCGTCCAGGAGCAAGAGCGGGAATTGGCTTTGTTCCAGAAAGCTGCGGAGGATTATCGGAAGAAAGCCGAAGAATTTGTGTCCGCTCGCTGCGCGGAGATTGCCCGGACGCAGGAAAGCATCGAGGTCCTTGAAGCCGAGTTGGCCGTCATGCGCGGTTTCTACAAGGGTTCACCGCCGGGAGAACCGGTCGTGCCGGCCGGGGCGATCGCCGGAAACGCGAGCGAGTCCGAACGCATACGTGACGCGGCGCGGGAAATCTTGCGTGAGGCCGGCCGACCCCTGATGCAAAGGGAAATTAAGACGAAGATGGACGAGATCGGTTTCGAAATTCAATCCGCCGATCCGGTGGAGTTGATTCGTGCGGCCTTGCGACGGCACCGCACTGAATTCCGGCACGTGAAAGGGCAAGGCTGGGCTTTGGCTGGTCCGGACGACTGACCAAGGAAAACCTCAGGGAATGCCCCTGGACCCTCGTTTGGGTCCTCTGGCGGCTGAAGTCGAATCTCCAGTAAAAAAAAAAGGCCCCTGCGAGGGCCTTTTTTGATGAGCACGGGATTCACTGTGAATTCCGGGCAATCCCGACTCCAAGGTTTGCAACTCGGAACAAATCATGATCGAGTCGTGGGCGGGGAGCTACCAGCAAGCACACATGACCGTCTCACAGACTCAAATCAATCCGCCGCAGGATTGGCAGGCCTTCGAACGCGCTTCGGCAACGTTATGGTCCGATATACTCGAAGACAAGGGCCTCACTCGCTTCGGCCGCAACGGTCAGGAGCAGTACGGGCTCGATATCACGGGCTATCGTCGTGGTGATTCGGCTTGGCTCGTGGGCATTCAGTGCAAATGCATCGATCAAGGCAAGGAACTTGACCACGAGACGGTGAGGAAAGATTTCGCGAAAGCCTTGAGAAGCGGCTTTCCCCTGCGCGAATACTACGTCACCCATACTGGCCTGAATGACGGCAAGCTAGATCGATTGGCAATCCAGCTTACCGAAGAGCAGAGGAAGTCGGGCCGAAATATCCTGGTCAGGATATGGGGTTGGGGGACTCTCCAGGACCAGATTTCTCAGTACCCAGACGCGGTCGACGCCTTCGATCCGGGATGGAGCCCCTACGCAAACCGCTTCGAAGCGAAGCAAGACGAAACCCATCGCCTGGTTGCTCAAATCCACGAACGAGTTGTTTCAGTCGCCGCCGTGGCGGGTTCCGGGCATCTTTCTGCAGCCGACGCTGCCGGCCCATCTGCAACCGCATCCGACACGCCGCTCGACAAGGAGATCGATCGTTACAGGCGCATGGTGGACGACGGTCGGCCCAAGCAGGCCTTGGCATGCCTGGAGACGCTGTGGTCGGAATTGGACGACGATACTATTGGCCGAGTTCGTTTCCGGGTCCGCGCGAATATCGGCCATTGCCAAATGCAACTGGGCAACGATGAGGCAGCAGCCGAGGAGCTTCTCACCGCATTCGATTATTGGCCGGGAGAACCGAAAGCCATTGCCAACAAGGTGCTCGGCCTCCTGCTGAAGGGAGCGGCCGACGAGGCGTTCGGTCTGGCGAAGGAGAGTTTAGCAAGCTTTCCAGATTCCGAAACCCTCGGAGCGTACCTGATCCAGGCCGCCGCCTATCGAACGGGCGGGGACGACCCCCTTTGCCTGGTGCCGGAGCCTCTGCGAGGAACCGAGCAGGTCAAGTTCTGTTACATCGATTACCTCCGGTCGAGAAATCGGACTCCCGATTGGTGGGACCTTGCTCGGTCGGCTGCGGCAGAATTTCCCGACAACGAGACGCTGAAGGTCAACGCGGCCGACGCGGTCGTCGATCGTCTGTCGAGGCGCACGAACGATGGACGGTGGCTCGATGAACCGGAGCGGAGAGAACTCGTTGAAGCCTCGCTCGTGCTTGCAGATCAATATGGGAAGGCGCTCGCGCATGATTGTCCGACGCGCCAGGATCACGTCGCCCATATTATCAACTACATCATCTCGCTCTTCACGCTCGGCGATCTGTCTACGGCGAAGCAGGTAATCGGGCGTGGGCTGGATCTGTTGCCGAATGAAAGAAATTTTCTGGTATTGGCTGGCCGTGTTGGCATCGAAACCAACGACGAATCCCTGGAGGCTCTCGCCTTCTCCGGGCTGGCGAACGACGACGGGGAAGCGCTGCTCATCAAATGCCAGATAGCTGCCCGCCAAGGGAATTGGCCTTTTCTCCGTAACCTTTCCGGTCCGGAAGTAGAAAGGATTCCCGATACCGACCGCAGCACGGTCCGGGCGTTGGTCACGACCGCGGTGGCGAAGGCTGAGCAACCCGAGAAGGCTGGCGGCACTGCCGCCGCGCTGGTGGAAAGCACCCGGTCGGCGCCGCGCGCCTGCATCCTGGCAGCCCAGCTGGCTCGGGACCTGGCGCTCCCCGAACTCGAGAAGCGCGCCTTCGAAAACGCTATGGCCGGAATCGGACCGGACAGTCACTTCTCGTCAAGAGCCATGGTCGCCCACTACGCTATGGGAAAGGATGCCTATGGGGCGGTCATTCACCTTCTCGACGGCCACGTGGACACACGCGAGGACAGCTCCGAACTTCGGATGTTGGCTACCGCCCACGCCCATGCGATACCGTCGCGAAAGGGCGGCAACGCCTTCTTCTCCAGCCTTCCGGCGTGCCTCCGCTCAGGGGACTATTACCTGCCTCTTGAAGGCACTTTCCGTTACAACGAAGGCGATCTCCCGGCGGCGGAGAAGTCGTTTCGCGCATATCATGCTATCAAGCCTGCCGATGCGCGCGCGATTCTCGCTGTCGTCCAGACGCTTGCCCGTGAGCCGAACCGCAAGCCCGCCATTGCCGAATTCCTTGCCGAACTGGACCTAGGCAGGATCGAGGGAAGTCCCGCTGACAGAATGCGCATCGCCCACGCCTTGCGGCAGTCTGGCAGAAGCGACGATGCGATCAGACTGGCGTACGATGCACTGCAAAAGGGCAAGAATGATCCGCATGCCCATCTGCTCTATGCCTTTCTCATATTCGGGATTGGCGACGCTGCCATGCTTAAGAAATCGGTGACCGTCGAGAGGGACTCATGGGTGGAACTCACCGGGCCAGACGGAGAAATAACATCATTCTTGATAGAGGATGGCCCCGACCGTCCGGCCGATGGCGTTTATGGACTCTCACACAGGTACGCTCAGGAGTATCTCGGCAAGTCGATCGGTGACGTGGTCATCAGGTCCCTTCCATTCGGGGACCAGGAATGGCGGGTAAGCGACATCAAGACGCGGTATTTGCACGCATTCCGCGATGTGACGAACAATTTCAATTCACGGTTCCCAGGCCATCCCGGCTTCTGGAAAATGACCGTCAAAGACGACGACATCTCTCCGATGCTCGACGTCGTCAGGAAACAGGCCGAGCATCGGGATCATGTTCTTCGGACTTACGAAAAAAACCTGATTCCCCTGCATTTCGTGGCATCGGCGGGCGGAGGGGGCGACGTCGTTTCCTTCATGGAAACGCTCCGGCTCACCGGCGGCGGCATCAAGACGTGTTTAGGCTCTGGCCCGGAGCGTATCGCTGCGCTCGAGTCGATCGGCGCGAACAGGTCGAAGGGTGCGGTTCTAGATACGCTCACGTTCTGGACCATCGCGGGCCTGGGAGCCTTGGACGTTCTGAAGGCGGTTTTCGGCCGGGTGGCGATCGCCAGACCAACGGTCGATGAGATCGCTTCCATGAAGGACGAATATCTTTCCGGCGAAAATCGACAGCAGGGCACCACTGCTTTCTACAATGGGCAGTTCTACTTTCATGAAATGACCGCAGAGAACTGGCGCGCTCGCGAAAAGCTGTTCGCTGAGAGGGAGACCGCCCTGAAGGATGTCGAGGTTGCAACAGTCCACTATGCGGATGATGCCGATTTCGAAGCGGAGGCGATTGTACAGGAGTTCGGGCCAGATTTACTCGCGTCCGCTCTGGTCGCATCGGAGCAAGAACTGATGCTGATCAGCGACGACCTTGCATACCGGGTTCTCGCACGCGATTCCTTCCATGTCGGCGTGAGCTGGCTCCAGGCTGTTTTCATGTACGCTCACCATTCCCGGATAATCGGCACTGCCCGATATGCCGCGCTGATTGCAGATCTGGCGAGGCTGAAGCACGGCTTTGTTTCGGTCGAAGCCAGCAGTCTCGTGGCACTGCTTCCCAACGGCGGCGTGCGTGGCAGCCAGTTTGATGTCTTGACGGATTATCTCGGTACCAAGTCAGCAGACATGAAATCGCATATAGGAGTCTGCGCAGCGTTCCTGAGGCAAATCTGGGCGCCACCGCAGATGCGCCTGGAGGTGCTGGCTGTCACGGGTATCCTGATGGAGAAATTGATCAGGTTTCGAAATAACGATTGGCAGGCAGTCCTTAGTATCATGACCGATTTGGTAGGGAATGATCGCTTCGATGAGTATCTGCGCGGATGGAGAAGAGGTCATTTTCTTCCAGATCAAGACGTGCCCGTCGCTATCAAGAAGACATAGTTAGCGTGCTCGAGCTACGCATGCGAACGGCGCGCCCCATGCCGTGTCGACTTCTGCATCGGCCTGCAGCACAGGCATGCCCGTGTCTTCATCGCCGACGATTTCCATTCCCGAATGGCCCGTGAACCGTGAGCGGCCGCTTGATGTCAATGCTACACACTCATGGATGAATTCGTGGTCTATGCCGGGCTGTTTGCGGCGGCCTTCGCTGCCGCGACAATCCTGCCAATGCAGTCCGAGGCTGCACTAGCCGGGCTTTTGCTGATGGAATCTTTTCCGGCAGCAGTCCTTTTTCTGGTCGCGGTTACAGGAAACGTCCTTGGCTCGGTGGTCAACTGGCTCATCGGACGCGGCATCGAGCGGTTCCGTGACCGAAAATGGTTTCCGGCAAGCCCCGCACTGCTCGGTCACGCCATGAAATGGTACCACCGATATGGAAGGTGGTCGCTGCTGCTGAGTTGGATGCCGGTCGTGGGTGATCCCTTAACCGTGGTTGCGGGCGTCCTGCGCGAGCCCTTGTGGCGCTTCCTGGCGCTGGTCACCGTAGCGAAGGCCGGACGCTATCTGGTGGTCGCGGCGGTTACCCTGATCTGGATTTAGGCTGCCGGCCTGTCCCTGAACCTATTGACTTCGAAAGAGCTGAAAATCGCCGCGGAGCGCGGCCACTTTCCTGTCAGCCCTCGCTTGCATGTCTCCCGTAGGCTATGCGAACCCTGTCGCGCGCCGGGCGCATCGTCTTGGGAGCCGCCGCGTCATGCCCTCCGGAGAGGTCCTCGATGATCGGGCAATGCGGCCGGCCGTCCCCCTGGCAATGGTCTGCGAGATGGCGGAGGGTTTTCGCCATGTCGCGTATTTCGCGCATTTTCCGCTCGAGCTCTTTCACGTGCTCCATCGCGATCCGCTTGACATCCGCGCTGGCCCGCGACCTGTCGCTCCACAGCGCCAGCAGGTTTCCCATCTGCTCCACGGAGAAGCCCAGGTCGCGGGCGCGGCGGATGAAACGGAGCGTGTGAACGTCGTCCCCCGAATAGACACGGTAACCGGCCTCGGTACGGGACACGCCTGTTATAAGACCGATCGATTCATAGTAGCGGATCATCTTGGCCGAAACGCCTGAGGCTGCGGCTGCTTCACCGATGTTCATGGACAAGCTCCTGCATTGTAGTTGCGGGGTTGTAACGGTTGGCGGGAACGGTGCGGAAGCGCTTCAGCCTGAGCGCGTTGGCGAGTACGAACACGCTGGACAGCGCCATCGCGCCGGCGGCGAGCATCGGCGACAGCAGCGTGCCGTTCAGCGGGTAAAGGACTCCGGCCGCGACAGGGATCAGCGCCGCGTTGTAGGCAAAGGCCCAGAACAGGTTCTGTCCGATATTGCGCAAGGTCGCCTTCGACAACGCGATCGCGTTCGCCACGCCAGAGAGATCGCCTGACATAAGCACCACGTCGGCGCTTTCGATGGCGATGTCGGTACCCGTGCCGATGGCAATGCCGACATCAGCCGCGGCAAGTGCCGGGGCGTCGTTGATGCCGTCGCCGACGAAGGCAACACGGCCACCGTCCCTGCCGAGCCTCTTCACCGCCTCGACCTTGCCGTCCGGCAGCACCTCGGCGACGATCTCGTCGATGCCGATGCGCCGTCCGATCGCTTCCGCCGTACGGCGATTGTCTCCGGTTACCATAGCTACCTTGAGGCCGAGGGCATGCAGCGCCCTGATCGCGGCAGGTGTCGATGCCTTGATCGGGTCGGCGACCGCTATGATGGCGGCCAGGCGACCGTCGAGGGCAGCATAGAGCGGGGTCTTGCCATCTTGGGAAAGGCGCGCCGCGGTCGAGGCAAAGGCGAAAACATCAAGGCCAAGCCTGCCCATCATGCGATCAGCGCCGATCTCGACCAAGCGGCCGTCCACGGTTCCTCGAACACCGAAGCCGGGAACGGCCTCGAAGCCTGTCACGGTGGCGGGTGCCAGGCCATGCCGTCCGGCTGCCCGCACGATAGCTTCGGCGACCGGATGCTCGGACCGCGCCTCGACGGAGGCTACGAGCCTAAGCACCTCCCCTTCGGCGAAGCCATCGGAAGCAGCGAAGTCGGTCAGTTCGGGGCGTCCTTCGGTGAGCGTCCCGGTCTTGTCCAGGGCAATGACGGCGGCGTCCCGCAGCGTCTGCAACGCGTCGCCCCTCCGGAACAGCACCCCGAGTTCGGCCGCGCGGCCTGTGCCGACCATGATCGACGTCGGGGTGGCGAGGCCCATCGCGCACGGGCAGGCAATGATCAACACGGCGACGCCGTTGACCAGCGCGAAGGACAGCGCCGGATCCGGCCCGAAGGCCAGCCAGATGCCGAAGGTCAACACGGCGGCTGCAAGCACGGCGGGCACAAACCAGGCCGTCACTCTGTCGACGACTGCCTGGATCGGTAGCTTCGCGCCCTGGGCCGTCTCTACCATGCGGACGATCTGTGCAAGCAGCGTTTCCGATCCCACCTTGGTCGCACGGAAGGTGAAGCTTCCTGTCTTGTTGACCGTGCCGCCGACCACTTCGGCCCCGAGGTCCTTGGCGGCTGGCGTCGGCTCTCCAGTGATCATGGCTTCGTCGACGAAGGACGAACCCTCCACGATCTCGCCATCGACGGCGATCTTCTCGCCGGGACGCACGACCACCAGGTCACCGCTACGCACCTCTGCCAGCGGAACCTCTTGCGTAACGCCATCGCGAATGATGCGCGCGGTCTTTGCCTGCAATCCCACCAGTTTCTTGATCGCCTCCCCGGTCCGGCCCTTGGCGCGCGCTTCGAGGAAGCGGCCGAGCAGGATCAGCGTCACGATCACCGCCGCCGCTTCGTAGTAGACATTGGCGGTTCCTTCCGGCAGCAGGCCGGGGAGAAAGGTCGCGACGAGCGAATAAGCCCAGGCCGCGCCGGAGCCTAGCGCGACGAGCGCGTTCATGTCGGGCGCACCCTTGGCGAGCGCCGGAACGCCGTTGCGGAAGAAGCGCAGGCCAGGTCCGAACAGCACGAGGGTGGTCAGAGCGAACTGCAGCCGCCAGTTCCAGTCCCCCAGGGCCGTCATTACCCAATGATGGAACGCGGGCACCAGATGGGAGCCCATTTCCAGGACGAACACGGGAAGCGTCAGCGCCGCTGCGATGCCGAGCGAGAGGGCAAGCACCCGGATCTCGGCTTCACGCCCGCCACGATACTCCTCCGTTCTGCCGCTTGCGATTGGGCGAGCCTCGTAGCCTGCTGCCGCGACTGCCTTTTCGAGTGCCGAAAAATCGACGGCACCCGCGACAACACGGACACTGGCTCGCTCCGTCGCAAGGTTGACGCTGGCTTTCGCCACGCCAGGCACGGCCTTCAGCGCCCTTTCGATGCGTGCGACGCATGAGGCGCAGGTCATCCCGCCGATGGCGAGTTCGATCGCCTCCTCGCGTGCCGCGTAGCCGGCATCCTCAATAGCGTCGAGAACCGGGGCAAAATCCGGCTTGCCCGCAAACGTCACCACGGCCCGCTCGGTCGCAAGATTGACCGAGGCGTTGGCCACGCCCGGCGCAGCAGCGATCGCCTTCTCGACGCGCCTTACGCACGAAGCGCAGGTCATGCCTTCAATGCCGATCTGAAGTGTCGGTTCGGGAACCGGAACCGATCCGGCCGAGAGATGCTTCGTAACCGCGTTCATGTCTTCGCAACTCCGTTTCTGGATAGCTGCAGCAACAGATAAAGGTTCCCATGATAGTAAGGTCAAGAGGCATTTTTCGGCTGAACGGGAGACCGTCGATAAATGCAGGTGACGCCTCTTGACCTTACTATCATGGGAAGCCCCATAACCTGTCCATCAGCAATCAAGGAGAGCTGCAATGTTGAAACTGAAAGTCCCGGAAATGAGCTGCGGCCATTGCGCCAGCACTATCGAGAAAGCCGTGAAAAGCGTCGACCCGGCGGCGCGCGTGGCGGTCGATCTCGGTTCGTCGACGGTGGCCGTGGAAACGGGTGCCGACGAGAACGCGATCCGTGAAGCCATACGCTCGGCTGGCTACGGCAACGAAAAAGCGGCTGCCTGACACGGCAGAGGCGGCGGCCGGCGGGATCATTGCCCTGCCGGCCGCGTTAGGCATTGAGGCCGCCCGGAGAGAAGGGACAAGACATGTTCGTGCAACCGATCGACTATTTCCTTGCCGTCTGGTTCGTCCTGGCTGCCGCCTCAACCCTTTACGTCGGCATCGACCAGTACCGCAACAATCCCGAGCCTGTCGTGATGAAGTGGGGCTTCATCCTTGTTACCCTGTATATGGGGCCGCTCGGGCTTCTGCTCTACGTGCTGGCGGACAAGGAGCCTCGTCCAGGCGAGCACGAAGACTTCACCCGCCCGCTGTGGAAGCAGGGCGTCGGCTCTACCATCCATTGCGTGGCGGGTGACGCGACCGGGATCATTCTCGCGGCTGCTGTCACCGCGACTCTTGGCCTGCCGATGTGGATCGACCTGATCGTCGAATACCTCGCAGGATTCGCTTTCGGCCTGTTCATCTTCCAGTCGCTGTTCATGAAGTCGATGATGGGTGGCACGTACTGGGAAAACGTCCGGAAGAGCTTCCTGCCCGAATTTATCTCGATGAACTTCATGATGGCAGGAATGGCCCCGGTCATGAGCTTCTTGATGATGGGCCGCGACATGCGGGCCATGGAGCCGACCGAGTTGCTCTTCTGGGGCGTCATGTCGGTCGGCGTCATCGCCGGCTTCACGCTCGCCTATCCGGCCAACGTCTGGCTGGTCGCGCGCGGCCTCAAGCACGGGCTTATGACGCAGCGCCAGAAAAAAGGCCCGTCCGGCGAATCCTCTCGGCGTAAACATGATCATCCTGCAGAGCAGGCCGGGCATGAGCAGAAGCCGGAGCACACCGCCCATGCATCATCGCATGAAGGGCACGGCTCATCGGGGCATCAGGCAGGCCATGGCATGAAATCCGATGCAACCGGGCCGCAGGTCGCCTCGCTGGGTGCGGTATCCCTGCTTGCGCTCGCCATCGGCATGATCGCGCCGGCCAACTGGCTGAACATGACGCTTTCCGCGCGCGATGTCGGCGGAGCGATCATGCCGCCGGGCATGATCATGGACCGCGACACGCCGGCCGATGCCATGCGGGACATGGCGGCCGCCGACCCGCGCCTTGTCAGCGCCACCTATGGACTCGCCGCCAAGGGCGATCAGGAACTGCCGTTCCGGATGGAGAACGGCGTCAAGGTGTTCGAACTGCGCACCTCCGTGGTGAAATGGCGGATCCTGCCCGACGTAGCGGTCGACGCCTACGCCTATAACGGCCAGATTCCCGGACCAAGGATTCACATCCGCCAGGGCGACCGCATCCGCGTCAACGTGACCAACGGCCTTCCGGAAGAGACGACGGTGCACTGGCACGGCATGATCCTGCCGAACCAGATGGACGGACCCGCCGAGATCACGCAGAAACCGATCGAGCCGGGCGAAACCTATTCCTACGAGTTCACCGCCACCCAGCACGGCACGTATTTCTACCACCCGCACGCCAAGCCCGACCGGGAGCAGGCGCTCGGCCTCTACGGCGCGCTTATCATCGATCCGACGAACCCTAACGAGGAGGTGCGGGCCGACCACGACTACGTCATCCAGCTGCAGGAATGGCTCAAGCGCGAGGGTCTCACCTATCCGTCCATGCCGATGGACGGCGGGATGCCGAACTACTTCACCATCAACGGCAAGGCGTACCCCTCAACCGACACCATCCACATGAAGGTCGGAGAGACGCTGAAGGTACGCTTCATCGGCACCAATAACGGCTTCGTCCACCCCATGCACATCCATGGCGGGCCGTTCGAGGTTGTCGCCCGCGACGGCGAGACGATCCCTGCTTCGGCGCGCTTTCTTGCCGACACTGTCAACGTCGGCCCAGGCCAGCGTTACGATGTCATCTGGAAGGCGCGGAAGCCCGGCAAGTGGCTCATCCACTGTCACATTCCGCACCACACCACCAACAATAACGCCGAGGAGAAAGGAGGCGGCGGGCTGATGGTGGTTATCGACGTGGAATGACGAAACTTGTCTGCCAGCGCGCATTCCTTCTCAGATCGTCACTCACAGCGCGTGGGCAATTCAACCGGAACGGCGGCCAAGCAGCAACAGGCCAATGATAGACATGACAATCCAGATATCAGCGAGATTGACAACAAGCGTGAAGGTACCGCCAAACCGCAGTTGCAGAAAATCCGTCACCATCGTGTTGGCAAGGCGGTCGATGGTGTTCCCGAGCGCCCCAGCAAGCGCGAGCGCTATGAGAAATTTAGCTTTTTTCCGACGCTCCAGGCACAGCCAGACCGCAAGCAACACGCAGGCGGCTGAGATCACCATTGTGACCAAGGCAGAGGATCCGGCGATGCCGAAGATGCCTCCGAGGGTGATGCCTGGATTGTACGCGAGCACGAGAGAGAGGAACGGCAGGATTTCGGTAGGACCGTGAACCGTCAGCGGAGATATTCGCGCCCAATGCTTTGTCGCAAGGTCAGCCGTGACGAGCATCAGGACCGTGATTGTCAACGCGGCACGAATCGCGGCGGGGGTTTTGCTGCACGCCCTTGGCAAGACTGGCTCGGTCATCAGACGGACTTTCGGATTCAATGCGACGCCAAACCATTTGATCTCGGCGACCGGACGAGCCGACGGTTCGGCCCTGACGATACAGCCACTTGGACGTTACGGCCCGCGCTTGGATACCTCCTGGCGACGGAGAGCCTCCCGGCCCAAATGGTTCTCCGGCATCGGCGAGGATTGCTGATAGGCCAGGCGGACGGTCGTGCCGGCGGGCAATCGGTATCCGGCGTGGATGGTAAAGTACCCGCTCCGATCGTACACCTTGGGCCGGACCCGCATATGAACGCGGACCGGGCCAAGCTTCGCCGTCCTGCCGTCAGGCAATGCGGCGGTGGCAAGGATCGCTCCCGTGAACGATGCAGCCCATTCGCGAGTCCTCAAAGTCGCGTCCCCACGGATGACCGTCTCGCCGTGATGGAAATAGGCGACGGCATCCGCAATATGGACGCTTCCTCCATCGACGAGTTCGAACCGGATCGGCTCCGCCTTGAACCAGGGCAACACGATATCTGCGCTTGCCGCGCCGGGAAACAGGACTGCCGGGATCAAAGGCAGCAGATAAACCAGTTTCATGTGCTTCACCTATGCTTCGGTGACCGTTGAAGGAAAACCGCTCCCTTGCCGTTGCCGGAAGCGAGGACCGGGGCAGAGCCGACGCACCGCCCCGGCAGGCGGGTCGCCTACTTCACCTCGGTAACGGTGAGCTTTCCCTTCACCCTCTCGGCGACGAACTCGATCTGTTCGCCTTGCTTGAGCTTGCCGAGCGTCGACTTGTCGGGGACGGCGAACACCATCGTCATGGCGGGCATGTCGAGGTTCTTCAGCTCTTCGTGGCGGATCGTGACCTTGCTGGCCTTCTCGTCGACCTTCTTCACAACACCTTTTGTGTATTCCGCAGCCAGAACCGTGGCAGAGGAGCCGAATGAAAGAGCGGCGGCGAGCGTCAATGTGAGGAGCTTGTTCATGAATCTATCCTTTCAGGTTTCCGTTGCGACCTTCAGTTGGACGTGACCTTGATCGTCCCTTTCATGCCGAGGTCGTGATGGCCGGGAATGAGGCAGGCGAAGTCGAAGTCGCCGGCGGCCGTGAAGGTCCATATGATCTCGCCCTTGCCCTTGGGGCCGATGCGTACCTGGTTTGGGTCCTCGTGCTCCATGTCGGGGAACTTCTCCATGGCCGCCTTGTGCTCCATGACGTGCTCATGGGTGTCCATCACGAATTCATGGTCGTTCTCGCCCTTGTTGGTGAAGGCGAGACGGACGGTCTCCCCCTTCTTCACCGTGATCGACACCGGGTCGAAGCCCATGGAGCCGTCGCCCTTTTCGAGCATGCTGATGTTGATGGTCCGGTCGACCTTGGCTGCCTTCCCCGGCTTGCCGATGGCCGTCAGGTCGTCGTCGTGCCCTCCGGCGTGGTTCCCGTTGGCCAAGGCCGGACCTGCCAGGAGGGCCATCATTCCTGCGACAAATATACTTTTCCTCATGCTTTCTTCTCCGTTTGTTGAGTTCGGTAGTTGGTTAGCCCCGCTTGGAGTGGCCGCCGGAATGTCCTCCCGGCGGCATCGTCTTCGCACCGTCCGCCTTGGCCGGATCGGGGACGTCCCCGGTCCATTCCCAGGCGACGGTGCCCTCCGGATGCTTGAACCACCCGGGGTCGGAATAGTCGTTGGCGGCGATCCCCTCGCGCACCTTGACGACAGAGAACATGCCGCCCATCTCCATCGCCCCGAACGGCCCCCAGCCAGCCATCATCTTGACGGTGTTGTCGGGGAGCGGCATCTCCATCTCGCCCATGTCCGCCATGCCTTTGGTTCCCATGGGCATGTAGTCGGGCTGAAGCTTCCGGATCGTCTTGGCGACATTCCTCTTGTCGACGCCGATGAAGGTCGGGACGTCATGTCCCATCGCGTTCATCGTGTGATGCGACTTGTGGCAATGGATCGCCCAGTCGCCCTCGCGCACTGCATCGAACTCGTAGGCACGCATCGCCCCGACGGGAATGTCGATGGTGACCTCGGGCCAGCGCGCCTCCGGCCGCACCCAACCTCCGTCTGTGCAGGTCACCTCGAAATCGTAGCCGTGCATGTGGATCGGGTGGTTGGTCATGGTGAGGTTGCCGATCCGTACCCGCACGCGGTCGTTCCTGGCGACCACAAGAGGATCGAGGTCCGGAAAGATGCGGCTGTTCCAGCACCACATGTTGAAGTCCGTCATCTCCATTATGCGGGGCACGTAGCTGCCAGGCTCGATGTCGAATGCGTTGAGGAGGAAGACGAAATCCCGGTCGACCCGCATGAAGGCCGGGTCCTTGGGATGGATCACGAAGGAACCCATCATGCCCATGGCCATCTGGACCATCTCGTCGGCATGCGGGTGGTACATGAAGGTGCCGCTCTTCACGAGATCGAACTCGTAGACGAACGTCTTGCCCGGAGGGATGTGCGGCTGGGTCAGCCCGCCGACCCCGTCCATGCCGTTCGGCAGGATCATGCCGTGCCAATGGATCGTCGTGTGCTCGGGCAGCTTGTTGGTGACGAAGATGCGGACCCTGTCGCCCTCGACCGCCTCGATCGTGGGGCCCGGCGACTGCCCGTTATAGCCCCAGAGGTAGGCGGTCATTCCTTCCGCCATTTCGCGCTCGACGGGTTCGGCGACGAGGTGGAACTCCTTAACGCCCTCGTTCATGCGGAAAGGCAGGGTCCAGCCGTTAAGGGTGACGACTGGCTGGTAGTCCGGGCCGCCCGACGGCGCGAGCGGAAGCTGCGTCTTCGCCGAATCCATCGTCGGAGCGTCGGGAAGTCCCATGGCGGAGGTTTTGGTCCAGGCCGCCGCGCCCACGAGTGCCGCGCTGGCACCGAAGAATTGCCTTCTGTTCAACATATCGTTCTCCTTTTGCGCCTCAGTCCGCGGCCGCGGCGACGTCTTGCGACGAGGCTTGTTCAGTTTCGCCCGCGCCCGAACCGCCTCCGTAGACGGCAGCGGTCCGGCCGACGTCTGCCAGCCAGAAGGCGCGCTTCGCGTCGATCGCGAGCAGGTTCGCGTCGACTTTCGCCCTGATGTCGGCCAGCAGTTCGAAGGTGTTGGTGATCATTCCGTTGTAGGTGAGGAGCGACTGCTCCTCGACGGTAGTCCTGAGCGGCAGGACATTGTCCCGGTAGTGGCGGGCGATCCGGTAGCTGGAACTGTAGCGTTCCTCGGCCGATCTTGCTTCCGACCGGATGTTGACCGCCTTCTGGGCCAAGATGTTGGCCGCCCGCATATATTCGAGTTCGGCCTTGCGCAGGCGCGCCTTGCCGCTGTCGAAGATCGGAATCTGGAACTCCGCTTCGGCTATCCCGGAGGCGAGGTTCTTACGCTCCTCGCGCTCGACCTCTACCCCGCCGGTCACCTCCAGATCGGTGAGATACCGTGTCGCCTGGGTCAGCCCATAGGATTGGGCTACCGCCCGAAGTTCGGCTTTTGCCATCTGCAGGTCGACGCGGTTGCGCAGCGCTTCCGCTTCGATAGCCTTGTTGCCCTTGATTCCCTTCGGCAGCGGCGGCAACGCGTTGGGAACGGAATAGTCGAGGTCCTGACCCCAGACACCCATCTCGCGGGTCAGCTCTTCCTTGGCGAGCCGCGCCTCGAGCCGGGCCTTGGCGATCTGGCCTGTCAGTTCGGCGTAGAATGCGTGCTCCCGGGCCTGTCCGGCCTTGGGCAATGCGCCGCTTTCGCCAAGCTGCTCGGCCAGTTCGGAAGCGGCGTCGGCAGCCGTCTTCGCCTTGTTCAGGTACGCGACGCGCTCCCAGGCCGACGCCGCGTCAATCCATGCGCGCCGCGTATCGGCGGCGACGCGCAACGTCTCCTCGGCGGCCCGGAGTTGTGCTGCCCGGAACTTGTCGGCGGCAATGTCCACGCGCCGCCGCTGGGTGGCGAGGGCCATGATGTTCCCTATCACCGCGCCTTCGAAGGACCGGTTCGGGGCACCGAGCGCGGAGCCGCTCACGCTCAGACGCGGATTGACAAGCATGGTCTCCTGCCACGCGTCCGCTGCGGAGATGCCGAGATCCGCATAGGCCGCCTGAAGGCCGCGGTTGTTGAGAAGCGCGACCTGGACGGCGGTATCGGCGTTGACCGTCTTCTTGCCGATCAACGCGCGGACGCGCGCGGCTGTCGCGTCGGCTTCGGCCCGGCTCTTGATCCAAACGGTGTCCTTTCCCGTCGCGGACGCCGCCTTCGCGCGGACCGTCGAAAACCCGGCCTTCGGATCGGAATAGCCTGCGATCTCTGCGGTCGACACGCAACCGTTGAGGACGAGCAGCGACGAGGCTGCCACAAGTGCCCTTACCTTGGTGCGCATCATGAGGCATCTCCCGTTCTGGGGGCCTGCCCGTCATTGCGCTGCCGCCACGGCTTGGGCTCCACGGCCTGGCGGGGATGGTATTCGCCGATCACGTTCGCGGGGCGGACGTCCCGGATTTGCGAGGACGGCGAAACTGGATTGGAAGAGGGCAAAACGTTCGGCGGAGGTGTCGCCACGCAGCCGCTCGCGAGGAGCGGCGCGAGCGCCAGCAGGGCTCGTCGGTTCATGACAATGAATTCTTTCGTCGAATATGGGGAACGGTGAAGCTGGATCAGCGGAGCCGAAAACGGAGCCGCCGGGCAGTTGCCAGCGCGACTCTCGAGGGCCGCTTGAACGCGACTAGCGCTGTCGGATCAGCTTCTTGGAGGCCGTATGTCGGCTGTCATTTCGCCGGGCGCTTCCGCCACGATACGCACCACGGCCCAAGGCGCGCGGCCATGGTTGGCGATTTCGCCGTGCACGAAAGGCTCGATCATCGAGAAGCTGCACAGCAGCTTGCAGAGCGATCCGTCGTCACAGCCGCCTTTTGCTGTTCCCGGGGCCTTGGCTGCGGGGGACGGCGTGCTTTTCGCCCACCCGTCGTGGTCGCCGTGGGCGCTTTCGGGATGGAGTTCGTGGCCGTCTCCGGCCGCGACGACGACCCCATGGTCGCCGGAAGTGGCGGCGTGAACGGAGGAGGAAACGACGACCGACATGGCGATCAGCGCGGCGAAGATGCCGCGCAGAATTCTAAGGATCGCGTTGCGATTCGCCATATACGCACTTCTAGCTTGGTCGGCAGCGATGTCAATTTACCCCCTGCCATCCGAGCTTGTCGAAATTGTGGGCGTTATCGGCGAAGTGACGGCAAAACGGAACGGGCCGTCATTTTCGGTCCTCCCTCGGCACGGAACCCCCTGCGGTCAACCGCGCTCGCGCTCAACGGCCGCGGTCGGCGGTTTCAGGCGATGGAAAAAAGTCCGTTCCCTTTATAAGGCTGTAGGCGGCAAGCCCGATCCACTCATGTGCGGCAAGATCGGAGACCGCCAGTCCAGCGGCAGTGGAGGAAGACGGCCGCCGGAGATCGAAGGCGCGCGTCCGGTAGTCGACCGGATACGGGACGATCGGGAATCGGGCCTTGCGGAAGCAAGCGACGGCCCTGGGCATGTGATAGGCCGAGGTCACCAGAAGCCACCTTTCCCCTGGCTGCGGGCGGGCGACCTCCTTGCTCTCGACAGCGTTTTCGCAGGTGGTGCGCGAGTGCTCCTCGAGTTCGATCCTTCCTGCCGGAACGCCGATTTCGACAAGAAGGTCGCGACCGAGCGCAGCTTCCGTCTTCCCGGGTGCCAACAGCAGGTCGGCAAGTCCGCCCGAAAGCAGGATTCGTGCATGGGGATAGCGCAGTGCGAGTTCGGCCGCCTTCGTCAGCCGCTCGCCCGCGTCGGTCAAGGCTACAATGTTGCGTTCTGCCGAAACGTGGGTGTCAATCTCCCCGCCAAGGACGACGACGCCTGTGACGCCGCCATCTGCCACGGGCTGCGGGAACCGGGTTTCCAATATGCGCAACGCCGCGCTTCCAAGCGGCGACCATCCGACGATGACTAGCAGGAAAGCCGCCAAAACCAGCGTCGCCATTCCCGCCTTGCGCCGACGCAGGGCGAGGAGAACCAGCCCCAGAAGAGCCGCCACGCCGATGACGTTCGAGGGCAGCAGGAGCGCATCGATGAGCTTTGAGACAATGAATAACATGGCCGGCTTCCACCCTTACAAACCCGTTCTGGCGTGGAATCATAAAGGTCTGGTTATCCGGGATGATGCTCTGCGGCCAGCTCACGTCAAAATCCGGCGCAGGCGCGTTTCCTTTCCGTCGCCTGCTGGCAATCAGTGAGATCATGCCCTGAAATAGGCGCACAGACGGACAGCAAGCGTTGCATGCCCCTCAAGGGCACCCATGAAGACCTAAGTCCGGAAACAAGCGTTAACCGCCTCCCCACCGAAGAAGCCGCATGGCATTTGCAGTCACAAGCACTGTCGCGCCGGTGTCCGCAAGGATGGCAGGCCAGAGCCCGGTAATGCCGATCACCGTGGTCACCAGAAAGACGGCCTTTAGCCCGAGCGCGACCGTGATGTTCTGTTTGATGTTAGCCATCGCGGCTCGTGACAGCTTCACCATGCGAAAGACATCTTCGACCCGTCCGTGAAGGATTGCGGCGTCCGCGGTCTCAAGAGCCACGTCAGTGCCGCCGCCCATGGCGATGCCAATATCAGCCGCCGCCAGGGCCGGGGCGTCATTTATGCCGTCGCCAACCTTTGCAACCCTGAAGCCTTCCTTCTGCAGTTCTCCTACAATCCTTTGCTTGTCGTGCGGCAGGAGCTCTGCCCGCGCCTCGATTCCGAGGCCTCTTGCAATGGCCTCGGCAGTTCTCCGGTTGTCCCCGGTGAGCATTACAGCGCGGATTCCGTCGGCCTTCAGTGCTGCCAGCCCGGCCTTTGCGTCAGGTCGAGGCTCATCTCGCATTGCAATCAGGCCTGCCACTTCGTCACCCGCCAAAAGTACGGACACCGTCTTTCCTTGGCCGTTCAGTTCGGCGACCCTCGATACCTGTTCGGATGCAAAGGCCGCTCTCTCGGCCGCCGCCTTGCTTGAGGCAAGGAACACCGGAATCCCTCCGACATTCCCCTGGACCCCCTTGCCGGAAACAGCCTTTGCGCCGGACGCCGGCGGAATGGGAACTTTACCAGCTTTTGCTTTTTCCAAGATTGCGACGGCCAACGGGTGGCTTGACCCTTGCTCCAGGGCAGCGGCCATGGAGAGCACATCACGATCGCTTTTCCCGTAGGCGACCACGTCGGTGACCACGGGCTTTCCCTCCGTCAATGTGCCTGTCTTGTCGAAGGCTACGGCAGTTATCTTGCCGAAGCCTTCGAGAACGGATCCGCCTTTCATCAACAGGCCGCGGCGTGCGCCTGCGGACAGTCCGGCGGCTATCGCGGCCGGAGTGGAAACCACTAGCGCGCATGGGCAGCCGATCAGCAGGATGGCGAGCCCTTTGTAAATCCACTCGCTCCATCCTGCAGCGAACAGCAACGGCGGTACGGTTGTGACAAGCGCACCGACAACGACAACGCCCGGAGTGTAGTAGCGGGAAAAGCGGTCGATGAAGCGTTCGGTCGGGGCCTTGCTCTCCTGGGCTTCCTCGACCAGCCGCACGACGCGGGCGATCGTGTTGTCCTCGGCCCTCGCCGTTACCCGGACCTTCAGCACGCCGTCCGTGCTGATCGTGCCCGCGAAGACATTCTCGTTCATTGCTTTCCGCTTCGGCGTGCTCTCCCCCGTGACGGGCGACTCGTCGATGTCGCTGGTCCCCTCGACGATCTTGCCGTCTGCCGGAATACGGTCTCCGGGCCGCACGACGATCAGGTCGCCGACGGCCAGCGACGCCGACGGAACTTCCGCTGTGTCTCCGTCCCTTTCCACGAGCGCGGTCTTGGGCACTAAATCGGCGAGGCCCTGGATGCTGGCCCGGGCCCGGCTTGCGGCAACGCCTTCGAGGAGTTCGCCAATCAGGAAGAGCAGTACGACAGTGGCAGCCTCTTCGGTTGCGCCGATCATGACCGCCCCGACGGCAGCGATCGTCATAAGGGTTTCGATAGAGAAGGGAGTCCCTGCCAGGGCAGCCATGACCGCCCGCCGCGCGATGGGCACGAGGCCAACGAGCAATGCCGCCACGAATGCCCAGTACTCGGCTGCAGGGACCAGCTTTCCGATCGCGTAGGCCACGGCGAGTGCAACGCCGGAGGCGACAGTCAGCAGCGCGCGTTTCGAACGCCACCATGGCCCGCCTGTTCCCGCCTCGCCGGAGTGGCCTTCTTCCAGCCGCGCCTCGCCGTCGTTCCCTGCTGGCTTCACCCCGTAGCCAAGTCGTGAGACCTGGCTTGCGATCGCTTCCTTGGAAAGGGCATTGGCATGCCTGACGGTCAGGCTACCACTGGCGATGGAGACCGATACGTCCTCCACGCCCTCCATCCGGCGGACAGCGGTATCGATCTTGGCGACGCAGGATGCGCAATCCATGCCGCTGACGAGATACCGCGTCTGCGTCGGGGAATTACCTACGAAGCGTTCCAACGTTCCTGGTCCCTGCCTGTTGCCGTTCTCTCGCAGGAAACCTAGTTTCTCTAGTGGCTAGAGGTTCAAGAGGAAAAATCGCGATGTACTCGATTGGCGAACTGTCGCGGCGCACGGGCGTTAAGGTGCCTATGATCCGCTACTACGAACAGATGCGGCTGATGGAAGCGCCGGAGCGCTCGGACGGCAACCAAAGGCGCTACGGCAAGCCGGAACTGGAACGGCTGGCGTTCATCCGGCATGCCCGCGATCTCGGCCTGGCGATCGATTCGATCCGGGAACTGATCGAACTGAGCAACCATCCCGAGATGCCGTGCGCCGACGCCGACAGGATCGCCAAGGAACAACTCGCGTCCGTCAGGGAGCGGATCACGCGCTTGCGGAAACTGGAAAGCGAGCTGGAGCGGATCGCCACCTGCTGCACGGGTGAAACGGTCGGAGACTGCTATGTCATCCGGGCGCTGTCGGACCATACGCTGTGCCGGGAAGAACATTGACTCAATGCTTGCGACGGCGGCGGGCCTCCGGGCAGGAGCAGCCGGATCCCGCGATTATGAAGCTGTAGGCCTCATCCACACCGTCGTTTTCCGGACCCTCGCAAAGGCACTCCAGCGCACACAGAAGATGCTCCGCGACATCTGATCGGCCGCTTTCCATGGCGGATTTGAATGCTTCGACAATCGCGCGGTCGAGAAGTTTTCCGGCAGGCATTTTTCACCTCCCTTCATTGAATTTGCGCCTTCCACCAACGGGAAGGTCAAGCGGCAAGGCGATGGGCCAGCTATGGCCTGGCCGCCTGCGCCCTGCGTGCGTAGGCCCGATTCAGCCCGTCGTGCCTCCTCCGGACATCCTCAGGCCACCTCGATTTGATGAAGGACAGGACAGCGATGATGTCGTCGTCGCTCAAGACTCCTTCGAATGCGGGCATACTCGTCTTGTAGTCCTTGAGATTGGCCGCCTTAACCACGCCGAACTTGGTGATGTTGAACAGCAACTGGTCGGGATGGTGCCAGGTGTGGCCGTTTTCGTCGTGCGGAGGAGCAGGCATAAAACCGTCCCTGTCCGGGGTCTGCCACTCGGGCTGGCCTTCGAGGTTCCTGCCATGGCAGGAAGCGCAGTTCCGGGTATAGACGGCCTCACCCCTAGCAACTACCGCCTCGTTGTCCGGCTCAAGGAGCCCGGCCGAAGTGCCGTGAAGAAGCGCGAACCCGCCGTAGACGGCAACGGCCGCCGCCAGCGCCACAACGGCGGGGACAAAAAATTTCTTCATGACGACGCCGGGGTCCGAATGCCCGACAGGCAAACGCGCGGCCTCACTGGAAGAACAGGTACTTTACCAGCGCCGCGATCGCTAAAACGACAAGAACGAGGAAGACGAGGCCGACGAGCCCCATCCCCCACATCATCCCGCCAGACATCATATCGTCCATCATTGCCGGTCTCCTCTGGCACGGTCAGAACAGGTTCCACTCTTTGGCGGGTGTGCGGCGGCAGATGCCACCTCATCCTGAGCCGCCACACCCATCAGAAAGGTTCCAGACCTCCACGACCTGTTCTCCGGTGAACCGATGTTTGGCGATCAGAAACTTCGCCAGGCCGCCATACGTCGTCCAGCGCCAACATTGGCAGCAGCAAGGCCCCTTCTCCTGCGAATTGTCCATCGCATACTGGTAGGTGCGCTGCTGATCGGCAGAGAGCGGCAGTCCGTAATACGACATTGCCTTTTGCGCGACGCCTGCGGCGATATCGTAGGGATCGGGCGGGATTTCCGGTATGGCGGCGTATTTGGTGAGCCCCTGTACCTGTTCGGCATAGCGCTTGCGGTCCATTTCGGCGCAGCAGGAGCCCTGCAGCCGCGCCGTCGGGGGCATTTTCGCGATAGAGTCTGCGAAAGCTGGCGTGCAGGCGCTGTTGCCGTTCTTGCTCAGGTATTCGAAACGCGGGTCCAGGCTTTGCGTCTGGGCGGTTTCTGCTGGAAGTCCCGTGGCGACCAGCAGCGCCACGCATCCGGCCCCGAGGGAAAAATCACGTCGGGAAACGGACGTCGGTCCCGGACTGTCTTGCGGCCTCGTTGTCATTTGCCCGCGCTCCTCGCTTGCTCGATCAGCTTCTTCATCGTTTCGAGATCGGTCGCGCCCGGAAATATCCGGTCCCCGACGACGAACCCTGGCGTTCCGGTGATTCCCAGCGCCTGGGCGAGTTCGGCGTTTCGGCTGATCGAGCCCTCGATATCGGGCTGCTGCATGTCCGATTTCAGGCGGGTCATGTCGAGGCCGATCCCGGCCGCGACCTTCATCACCACCGCCTCGGTCACGCGGGATTTGACGCCGTAGAGCGCCTTGTGAAACTCGCCGTATTTGCCCTGCCTCGCGGCGGCGAGGGCGGCTTTGGCCGCAAACAATGAATCCGGCCCGAGGATCGGGAATTCCTTGTAGACGATCCTGAGCTGGGGGTCGTCCGCCACGGCCTGCTCGATGACCGGCGCGACCTGGCGGCAATAGGGGCAATTGTAATCGAAGAACTCGACCATGGTAACGTCCCCCTGGGCATTGCCGCCCACCGGACTTTCCTTGTCGCGGAACAGGTCGTCTGCCCGCTTGCTCAGGGCGGCCTTTACCGCCGCCACATCGGCTGCGCGTTGGCGGGCGTCCAGGCTTTGCAGTGCCTCCACCAGGACCTCGGGGTGGGCCAGGATGTAGTCGTGCACCCGCTGGTCGAACTCGCTCTGGGACATCTCGCCTGCCGCGATCGCCGACCGTTCCGCCCCTTGAAAACCCGGATTGAGCAGGAACGCTCCCCCGAAGACGGCGAGCAGGAACAAGCGAAGGGCTACGCTGGGGAAACGGACTGCTCGCTTTGCCTTGGATGTCATGGATTTCTCCTTTCTTGTCGTCTGTGCGCAGCCGGACAGAAGGCGGCGGGTCAGAAAAGGTTCTTCAGCTTCGCCAGCCAGCCGTCTTCCTGCCCGCTGTTCTGCTCGTGATGCGGGCGCTCGGCGTCATTGGTCAGCGCATTGACGAAGGTGACGAGATTGACGGATGCGAAATCAAGCCCGTGGAAGTTCGCCCGCCAGCGCCCTTCCTTGTCGATCACGTGCGTGACGATGCCATGGGCCTGGATGCCGTCTTCGGATTTCGTGAACGTGTGGCCGAAGGCTTCGGCCAGCTTGCGCGTCGCGTTCTCCGGCTGACCTTCGGTCGTGGTCAGGAACAGCCAGTTGGCGGGGGCCAGCCCATGCGTGGGACCGTAGCTGCGCAGCACGTCCGGGGTGTCCCGCGACGGATCGGTCGTGACGGACACGAACACGACCCGATCCCTCATCGGGGTTGCATTCACCATGGCCTGAACCGCGGCGAGTTTCTCCGCATGGAGGGGGCAAACGTCCGGACAAGACGTGTAGATGAAATGCAGGACGACGACCTTGCCGCGCAGGTCGGCAAGCCGGACCGTTCGCCCGTCGGCGGTGCGCAGCGTGAAGTCGGGCGCAGGCTTGTCGATCGCCTGAAAGTACTTCTCGTCGCTACGCAGCATGGCGTCCACTTCCTCGAGCGAATGGGCCTTCGCGCCGGACGGGACCCCCGCGATCAGGGCTGCGGCGACAAATCCGCCGGCGGCCAGCACGACGCGGCGGCCGACTGGCCCTTTCCAGGAGGCCGCAGGCGTGCCAGTCGGGGAATCCATGGTTGGCATGGTCATTCCCGATCCCTTTCCTGCTTGTTGGCGATACGCTCGCGGATGAAGTCGACCATGTCCGGAGCGTCCCATTCGGCCGGGCCGATCAGCCGGCCAATTTCCTCGCCCTTGCGGTCGATCAGCAACGTCATGGGAAGGCCCCTGGCGTCGAGCGTGAACATTGCCTTGGCCGAGGCGTCGATGTTCAGCGCAAGGTGCTGGACGCCGATCTCGGCGAAGAATTTCTTCACCACGCCCGGTCCTGCGCGATCCATCGACAGGGCGATGACTTCGAAATCCGGGCCGCCGAGCTTTGCCTGCAGCCTGTCGAGCGTCGGCATCTCCGTGCGGCACGGCGCGCACCATGTCGCCCAGACGTTAAGCAGCAGGACCTTGCCGCGGAAATCGGCAAGCGTTCTGGGCTTGCCGTCGCTCCCCTCGAACCGGATGTCCGGAACGGCAACAGGAACTTCGTGTACCGAAAGGGCTTGCGGCCCCTCTGCGGCCGACGCCAGTTGCGGCGCGCTCATCAGCACCGCAACCAAGATCATGGCCAGTTTGCCTGCAATCGTCATGGACGGACTACTCCGTCGCATAGACGGTCGGTTGCTTGCCGTCCTTGGTGACCGCATAGACGGTGAACGGCCCGGTCTTCTCACCCACCATGCCCGGCGATCCCATGGGCATTCCGGGCAGCGTGATCCCGGCGATGTCCGGATGCTCGTTGAGGAGCTTCTCGACCACCTTCACCGGGACGTGGCCATCGACGACGTAGCCGTCGACGAACGTGGTGTGGCAGCCTTGGTAATCCGCAGGCACCCCGGCCTTGCTGCTGATTTCGGCAAGGTCGTTGGACGGCTTGACCTCCACGTCGAAGCCGTTCTGCCGGAGGTAGTCGGCATAGCCTTCGCAGCAGCTGCATTGGGGATTCTTGTAAAGCAGGGCCTTGTGCGCCTCGCCTGCCTGAGCGGCCAGAAGGCTGGCGGAGAGGAACGTCGAGAGAGCGAGAATACGAAGCATCGGTGTTTCCTTTCGGTGTTGGTCGTTGGGTTTTGGATTCGTCAGTTTTGCAATCAGGTCTTGCCTTTCCCGTCGCCCACCCTGAGCACCGTCATCAGCCCGGCGGTTTGGTGGTCGGTGATGTGGCAATGCAGCATCCAGTCGCCCGGATTGTCGGCGACGAAGGCAAGCTCGACGGTGTCTCTCGGCGCGAGAAGGACCGTGTCGGCCCATTGGTTGTGCGGAACAGGCTCCCCGTTGCGTGTGAGAACGCGGAAACTGAACCCGTGCAGGTGCATGGGATGCCACCACGCGGTCTCGTTGCGCATGGTGACGAATTGGCTGCGCCCTTGTGCGAGCGTCATCAGCGGCGGCATGCCTGCATGGCCGTCGCCCGTCATGGAGGTGCCATTGATAGACCAGACCGCGCGTCCGTGCGCCATCGTGCCCGACATTCCGCCCATCCCCTGCATCATGCCACTCATCATGTTCATCATGTCGCCCATCATGTTTCCGCCCATGCCGCTCATCATCCCGCCCTGGAGGACAAGTTCGAGGCGATGGGCGTCCTGCAGATCGGGTTGGCGAAGCGGATTGGCGGGCAGCCGGAGCGGAGCGTCGAGAGGATTCTTTCTCAGAGGCGCGTTGGCGGCGTAGGCAAACGAGGTCAGTTCGTATGCCAGTCCCTCGTAGAAATCGTCGACGACGACATGACGGCTGCCCGGGTCGCCCTGCATGTCGATGATGATGTCGATGCGCATGGCCGGGCCAAGCAACAGCTTGCCTCCGTCCGGCTCGTGCGGATCGCACGGCTGGCCGTCCGTAGCGACGATCATGGGCCTGTGGCCCTCGAACCTCAGCGCCATGATGCGGGCAAGCGATGTGTTGACGAGCCGCAGGCGCAGACGCTCCCCTGCCCTGACGCTCTGGTCTCCCGGGACAGTACCATTGAGGGTCACGGTGTTGCCGACACGACCGGACATGGCCGCTTCCATGCGGTTGCCGAAGCCCGGGGCGATCTGTCCGTCATCGTCCAGCCGCCAGTCGGTGAGCACCCACAGGAGGTCGCGGTCTACGCGGACAGGTTCGGCTTCCTCGACGATCAATGCCCCAGCGAGACCGCGGCCCAGTTGCTGCAGGCTGTCGGCATGCGGGTGGTACCAGAAGGTCCCGGCATCGGGCGGCGTGAACTCGTAAAGGAAGCTACCGCCCGGTTTGATCGGCGGCTGGGTCAGTCCGGGCACGCCGTCCATGGCGTTCGGCAACCGGATGCCGTGCCAGTGGACGGTCGTGTCCTCGCCAAGACGGTTTTCTACAACGATGCGGACTGGCTCGCCTTGGCGGAGCCGGATTTCCGGTCCGGGAATGCGGCCATCATAGGCCCACACCTCGGTAACCGGGCCTCGCTCGCGCTTGAGCGCGGCACGGGCGCGGCCCGGTGAGATCCTGTACTCTGTTGCCCCTGTCGCGGAAGCCCGTGGCGGTTCCAGCATGAGTGCCGTGACGGCAAGCGCCGTGCCTGCCCGGAGAACCTCCCGGCGGGAGACAGAACAATTCGAAAAGACAGTCACTTCCAAACCCTTCGTCAGCTGCCGCCGACGGTCTCAGGGCTCACGAATGCCCTCCTGGCCATCGGCAATTTGCATCCGCCCCTGAAGCGGGCAGGTACAATCGGACGCCGGATCAGCCCTCAGGGCGGATTCCTGGCGTTAGACGAAGCTGAAAGGCCTGGGAGGATATGGATCGGGAACGCCGCCCCAGCCATGTAGAAACGCTGTCGGCAATGGCACGGGACGGGATGCGGGGGACGCAACGGCGAGCGCCAGGCCGCCGGGAAGCACGGCCAATGCAGGCGCGACGCAGGCCAGCGGGCAAACCGTCATCTTTCCGTTGTCCGTGTTCCGGTCGGGACAGCCAGAGCAGCCGTCGGCGGACGGCATGGCCATGCTGGATGCCCCGGCGTCGGCGGCCATCGCCATCTTCACTGCCATGGCGCTGGCCTGAACGGGAGACATGCCCAAGCCTGCGGCGACGGAGACCGCAATCAATAGGGCAAACAGGTGTCTGGCCGACCAGCGCATCGGCAAACTGTACAGTGCAGAGGAAGATTTCTCAACGTCCGGCGGAATTGGCTGCCTGCGGTAAGGTGACCGACGGCCAGCGGCCTGCCATCTCCGGAAGACAACGCCGTCGGCGGTGGGGCAGCTGCAATTTATCGGTTGGTGGTCGTTGCTGTTGCAAGTATAGCACCCACGTGTGCATCCCGATTGAACATCTCCCCATCGCCGTCAACGGTACCGTTTACGACCTGGCGCATTTGAAGGCGAAAGCGCAGGAGCCAGCAACGGGCGGTTACACTGCCTCGGCGCTCCAAGAGGCCGGGCGGGTCACTTGCCCCGCCCGGGCGCTGGCGCACCACCTCCCACATAGAGGCAGTGGCCCGTGGCTCGGCGATTACCACACTGCTGCCTTGCGCTGCGCGCATCGATCATCCGAAACCGGCCATGGGTGGCGGCTCGGGGTGAATTGCTGACATTCAAAATCATCGGGAATTGTCTTCGTTGGGCAATTGTTAGCGTTGATGTATCACTCGCCATCCCGAAACGAGCTGGAACAACGCAAGCTCAAGGATTCACCTGAACAACGAGCTTAGGATCAAAACCGTGGTTCTCATCCTCGTAGCCACGCGGATTGCAAAGGATGCGAGTGCTAGCGACGTGGTAATCGCAGCTATCGTGGGTGTGACCGTGAATCCATAGGGCGGGCCCTTCTTTCTCTATGACGTCGGAGAGATCGGAAGCGTAGGCGGCATTGAGCAAGTCGCCCCTGAACCTTGCCGGGATGGAATTCTGGTGCGGCAGGTGATGGGTCACCACGACGGTGGTTATCGGATCTGCCTTGAGCGCGGTTTCGATGAACAGCCGCGAATCCTGATGCATGCGATAGGCGGTTTGCGGCAGAAAACGTTGCCAAGGTTTCCGCTGGAGCCCGATCTTGCGATAGTCGTTCATCCGATCGCGTGCATGCCACATCGCGAGTTCCGGATGCCCCTCGATTCGGAAGTCCGTCCAGAGCGTCGCGCCGATGAAGCGAACGCCGTCGATGATGACAAGATCGTTTTCCAGGAAATGCACGTTCGGGAACCGCGCAGCCGCGGCGCGACCGTCTTCGAGTCCTTCCTTGATAGCTCCTCCATAGAACTCGTGGTTTCCGGCGACATAGACGCACGGCATTGCGTGGCCGACGTGCTCGGCCAACGTCGTCAACGCCGGGACGAACGAGCTTGTGGTCCCGAACTACAAGCAGACCTGGGCCAACATCAGGAAGATCTCCGACGCTCCCGCCTCGGTGAAGCACCTTTCGTTCAAGAACCAGGAATACAGCGCAGCTTGAGCGCGCATGGACCTTTCCCGCCGCCGCGGCCAATCAGCCATGGCGGCGGTTCCAGAAATCAGGATCGCGTTTCCGAGCCCAGACGATTCGGATAAAATCCGGAACGGGGCCGAGTATCTGAAAGCCGTATCCGGATAGGTTTAGCCGTGGCCTCTTTTGCCGTTCCCATCGAGCCATCGTGTGCCGCTGGCGCTGCCGGGGAGGTCCTGCCTGTCGACATGGCAGCGGCAAAGGCGATCGCAGCCGCCCGGCCAGTGACGGAGACGGAACGCCTCGCACTTCTCGATGCCCGAGGGCGGATAGCCGCACGCGCAATCGGATCGCCCATGCGGCTGCCGCCTTTCGACAATTCCGCGATGGACGGCTATGCCGTACGGCGGGCCGACCTTTTCGGGGACGGCCCATGGAGGCTCCCCGTCCAAGGACTCGTCAAGGCGGGAGACACCGTGCCGACGCCCGAGGGGCGGTGCGCCATCCGGATATTCACGGGCGCCCCCGTGCCGGAAGGATTCGATGCCGTCGTGATGCAGGAGCGGTACGAGGTCCGCTGCGGCGACGTGATTATCGGCCGCATGCCGCGCCTTGGGGAAAACGTCAGGCGCGCCGGAGAGGACGTTGGCGGCGGAAGCCTCCTTGCCGACGGCGGCGACGTCCTCGTTCCGCAACGGCTCGCCCTGCTCGCTGGAGCAGGGATCGCCGAAGTCGAGGTTTACCGGAAGATCCGGGTCTCGGTCGTCTCCGCCGGAAACGAGTTGCGCGAGCCCGGCGAGACGTTGGCTCCGGGCCAGATCTACAACTCGAACCGGACATTCCTGCTCTCGTCCCTCGCGTCAGTAAGTTGGGTGGAGGTCCTGGACTTCGGCATCGTTCCCGATGACCGGAAAGCGCTGCTTCGGACCGTCACCGAGGCCGTGGACCGTTCGGACGTAGTCGTCACGACAGGCGGCGTTTCGGCGGGGCAGGAGGACCATGTCGCCGCCATCCTGAGGGACAGCGGCGCGGAACTCGAGGTCCTCAAGGTGGCGATGAGGCCGGGCAAGCCCGTAAAGGTCGGGCTAGCCGGCGGCGCTCTTGTCGCCGCCTTGCCTGGAAATCCCAACGCCGCCCTCGTGACCTTCCGGCAGATCGCGCTGCCAGCCATACGCGCAACCGGGGGATTGCGTCAGGTTCTCCCCGAGTGGCAGGCCGCCCGTTCGGGATTCGCTTACGGCAAGCCTCTTGGACGCACCGAATTCGTGCCGGTCCGCATCGCATCGCGGGACGCCGACGGCATTCCCGTTCTGGAGATGCTGGGCCACGGGTCGTCGGCCAGCCTTTCCGCGCTCGCCCTCGCCGACGGAATCGCGCTGCTGCCTCCCGACGTCGAAGCGGTCGAACCCGGGACTCCTCTTCGCTTCGAATCCCTCCGCTGATCCACGGGACTTGTCATCGTTCCGTCATGCTGTATACCTACAAAGCGATCAATCTGGAATCACGGATATATGGATAAGACAGCGGCTCTGGCGGCCCTCGCCGCCCTCGGACAGGAAACGAGGCTGGACATCTTCCGACTGCTCGTTCGCGCGGGCCAGGTGGGCGTTCCCGCCGGCGAGATCGCGACACAGCTCGGCGCCGTCCAGAATACGGCTTCGGCTCATCTCAAGATCCTGTCGCACGCAGGTCTCGTCCGGAACGAGCGTGACGGCCGTGTCGTGCGGTACGTCGCCGACATGACTGGGTTCCGCGATCTGCTCGCTTACCTGATGGAAGATTGCTGCAACGGCGCGCCGGAACTCTGCCAGCCCGTGATCCAGGCCGTCACCTGCGATTGCTGAAGGAGGATACCATGAGCCGCCCGTACAACGTCCTTTTCCTGTGCACCGGGAATTCGGCCCGGTCGATAATCGCCGAGGCGATCCTGAACCGCGTCGGGGCTGGCAAGTTCAAGGCGTTCTCGGCTGGATCGCATCCGAAAGGGGATGTGCATCCGTTCGCCATTCAGCTCCTCAAAAGCCTCAACTTCGACACCTCGTTCGCGCGGTCGAAAAGCTGGGAAGAGTTCGCGGCTCCGGACGCGCCCGAAATGGATTTCGTTTTCACCGTCTGCGACAACGCGGCAAACGAGTCCTGCCCCGTCTGGCCGGGACAGCCGATGACCGCGCATTGGGGCGTTCCGGACCCGGCCGCGGCCGAGGGCACTGACGCGGAAAAGCATCTGGCCTTTGCCGAGGCCTACCGCATGCTCAACAACCGCATCTCGGTCTTCATCGCGCTGCCGATGAAGGCGGTCGACAAGCTCTCCCTGCAGAAGCGTCTGGATGACATCGGCCGCGAACTGCCGAAGGCGGGTTAGGTCGGGATGGAGACGACGATGACGGACCAGGCTTCGATCACAAGCGATGCCGCCCCGGCGATCGGCTTCTTCGAGAGATACCTGACGCTGTGGGTGGCGCTCTGTATCGTCGCGGGCGTGGCGCTTGGCCATCTTATGCCGAGCCTGTTCCATGCGGTCGGTGTGGCGGAGGTCGCGAAGGTCAACATTCCCGTCGCCGTGCTGATCTGGCTGATGGTCATCCCGATGCTGCTCAAGATCGACTTCGCCGCGCTGCGCGAGGTCGGCCGGCACTGGCGCGGGATCGGCGTGACGCTGTTAGTGAACTGGGCCGTCAAGCCGTTCTCCATGGCGGTGCTCGGGTGGCTGTTCATTGGCTGGATGTTCCGGCCGTACCTGCCTGCGGATCAGATCGACTCCTACATCGCGGGGTTAATCATCCTTGCCGCCGCGCCTTGCACCGCCATGGTGTTCGTCTGGTCGAACCTGACACGGGGCGAGCCGCATTTCACGCTCTCGCAAGTCGCCCTCAACGACGCCGTCATGGTGGTCGCCTTCGCGCCCATCGTCGGGCTGCTGCTTGGCCTGTCCGCCATCACGGTGCCTTGGGACACGCTCGTCCTGTCCGTCGTCCTCTACATCGTCATCCCCGTCATCGTTGCGCAACTCATGCGCCGAAACCTGCTGGCGCGAGGCGGCGGCGCCGTGCTCGCCGGCCTCCTGCGGACCTTGCAGCCGCTGTCCCTTATCGCCTTGCTGGCGACGCTGGTCCTGCTGTTCGGCTTCCAGGGAGAGCAGATCATCGCGCAGCCGCTGGTCATCGCCCTGCTGGCCGTCCCGATCCTGATCCAGGTCTACTTCAATTCCGGCCTTGCCTATATGCTCAACCGCATCTCAGGCGAGCGGCATTGTGTGGCCGGACCGTCGGCGCTGATCGGTGCTTCGAACTTCTTCGAACTCGCGGTCGCCGCGGCCATCAGCCTGTTTGGCTTCAGTTCCGGTGCCGCGCTCGCGACCGTCGTCGGAGTCCTTGTCGAGGTCCCCGTCATGC
The DNA here is from genome assembly GCA_040255475.1 of Phyllobacteriaceae bacterium. Lineage (GTDB taxonomy): Bacteria > Pseudomonadota > Alphaproteobacteria > Rhizobiales > Rhizobiaceae > Mesorhizobium_L. The sequence continues at coordinate 44,097 of JBDZVC010000008.1, forward strand.
TGTCGGTCGTCTGGATCGTGAACCGCAGCAAGGACTGGTACGAACGCGGTGCAGGCTTTCCCAAGTCAGGGATCGCCAGGGAACCCGCCGAATGACCGTGACCATCTACCACAATCCCGACTGCGGGACGTCTCGCAACACGCTCGCCATGATCCGCCAGTCAGGCGAGGAGCCGGAGGTGATCGAGTACCTGAAGGATCCGCCGTCGCGCGAAAGGCTGATGGAACTGATCGCGGCGATGGGCATGACGCCCCGCGATCTGTTGCGGAAGAAAGGGACGCCCTATGGCGAACTCGGCCTCGCCGATCCCAAGTTTACCGACGACGAACTGATCGGCTTCATGCTTCAGCGTCCAATCCTGATCAACCGCCCGATCGTCGCCACCCCGCTCGGCGTCGTTCTGGCAAGGCCGTCGGAAGCCGTGCTCGACATCCTGCCCAATCCAGACATCGGCCCCTTCACCAAGGAGGACGGCGAGGTTGTCATCTTGTACCCGACAAGATTCCGGGTTCTCCTTGATCATAATGATCGTCAGGGAGAGAAGCCTCGATGAAAACGCAACGGCCACGAACCCCGAAGGACAACCAAATTCTTCTGAAGGCTATGCTGAGGGCGGAAGATCGAGGAGACTACAGGACTCTTCGGACTTTTATCCAGCGGACGGGCCATCACCTGAAAGCTTCAGCGGATGCAGAACTGGCGGCCGAATACAAGAAACTTCTGGCCCGAGCGGAACAAGCGTTTGACTACGAACACGTCCACGGAGAGGGCAGCCTTTTCAAGCCAGAGCATCCCGCCAATCAACGAATTATATCCAACCTTCCCGATCGCCGCATGGAAGCCGTGGAGCGCGAGAAGGCAAGAAGATCAGGGCGTGTGATCCCCCAGATGTCGGAAGATGTCATCCAAAGCTGATGCGGGGTCATGGTGAATGGCGCTGATGGCCACACCTGCCCCATCGACCGCTAGATAATTCTCCAATCCTTCCTCATCTTCCAGGACCCGATAGTCAGCCGGAACATCCTGGATGTCTGCGTCATCGAACCGATGCACAACGATGCTAGTGAGCAACTTCTCGGCCTCGCTCTCGATGTAACCAGCCTCTGCCAGTGCTCGTAGGGCTCCAAGCCTGCCCTCATACGCGTTCGTCGTCGTCACGCCATCTTGCGTAACCGCGAAAAACCACTTCTTTCCGCCATTCCAGTAAGAACCCAACGAGACCATGAATCCTCTCCGATTGTATCGCAGGGACCATCGTCATGAAAGGTTGAGAAAGGGTGCGGGAATCGGCGCGAGGTGCCGGCGCAACGGCGTCCAGCGTGCTCAGGGGCTTTTATTTCGACAATAACCGCAATTAGATTGACCTGGCTCAGGCGTCTGCCTATGTTATTTCCATGAAACTCGAAAAAGCGGCGTCCCAACTCGAAGCGCTCGGCAACTCGACGCGCCTGAAACTCTACCGCGCTCTCGTGCGCGCCGGCGACGACGGTCTGCCGGTCGGCAGCCTTCAGGAGAAGCTGGCGATCCCGGCTTCGACGTTGTCGCATCATCTGAAGCGGCTGATCGACACGGGCCTGGTCATGCAGGAACGACGGGCAACCACCCTGATCTGCCGCGCGAACTATCCAGGCATGGACGCTCTTATCGGCTACCTCGCCGACGAATGCTGCGCCGACGGAACCTGTCCTCCGGTCAGGAGAAAAGAGGAAACGGTCGGGTGACAATCCTCTTTTTCGCATATTAATTCGAAGCTACCAGAAGGATCGAAGACATGAGCATGATGGCTCGCTCCAGCCTCCCCGTCGCAATTATCGGCGCTGGGCCTGTCGGTCTTGCCGCCGCCGCCCATCTCGTTCAACGCGGCTTGCGTCCACTCGTCCTGGAACGGGGCGAAAGCGTCGGCGCGACGCTTCTCGAATGGGGCCATGTCCGCGTCTTCTCGCCCTGGACCTATAACATTGACGATGCCGCACGGGCGCTGCTCGAACGTTCCGGCTGGACCGCTCCGGACGGCAAGGGACTGCCGACAGGCGACGAGATCGTGCGGGACTACCTCGCTCCCTTGGCGGCATTGCCGGAAATCTCCTCGAACCTGAAGCTCGGCGCGACCGTCACGGCCGTGACGCGGCAGGGCCACGACAAGGTTTCCAACGAGGGCAGGGAAAGTTCTCCCTTCCTCGTTCGTTACATAGACAAAGACGGCGAGCATCGAATCCTTGCGCGGGCGGTGATCGACGCCTCCGGAACCTGGTGGTGGCCGAACCCGATCGGCGTCGATGGCCTGCCTGTTTCCGGCGAGCGCGAGGCGGCGGCCCGGATCGCCTACGGTATTCCCGACGTGATCGGGGGCCGCAGGGACGATTATGCGGGGAAGCGGACACTGGTGATCGGCGGCGGCCATTCGGCGATCAACGTCGCGCTTGCCCTCATGGAGCTTCAGGAAGGAAATCCGGGAACGGAAATCTTCTGGGCGTTGCGTCATCACAGCGTCGAGAAGCTTCTCGGCGGCGGGCTGAACGACCAATTGCCCGAGCGCGGCGCGCTGGGATTGGCCGCGAAGCGGGCGATGGAGGACGGCAGACTGAACATGCTGATCTCCTTCGCCGTGAACCGCATCGCGCAAGACGGCGAAGGCCTCCTGGTCGAGGCAACGGTTGCAGGGGAGCCTTTCAGCCTGTCAGTCGACCGGATCGTCGTCACCACCGGGTTCCGGCCCGACCTGTCGTTTCTCGGCGAACTGCGCATCGCGCTCGATCCGGTGACGGAAGCGCCGCCCGCGCTTGCTCCGCTGATCGACCCGAACTTCCATTCCTGCGGCACGGTCCCGCCGCACGGCATAGATGAACTGGCACATCCGGAGCCGGGCTTCGCCATCGTCGGCTCCAAGTCCTACGGCCGAGCGCCGACGTTTCTGATGGTCACGGGCTATGAGCAGGTCCGTTCCGTCGTCGCCGAAATCGCTGGCGATCACCGCGCCGCGCGAGAGGTGCATCTCGTCCTTCCGGAAACGGGCGTATGCAGCGCCGACGTGAGCGTTGGAGCGGAGTCTACCGCCTCCACGGGATGCTGCGGCGGGCCTGCTCCGGTCGAGGTCTCTGCCTGCTGTGCCAAGGATGCCGAGGCCAAGGCACATGGCGAAAGCAGCTGCGGCTGCGCTACAACGCCCGCTCCCGCTGAAACGGCACCCATGGCCTAAGATCGACAATGGCGGAGCGCGCCGAGTGACCAGCACTGCGAGCCATGAACAGGCGGATGAACGCGGCTCCAGCGCCGGCGCGCTGATCACCGCATTGGGCGTCGCCCAGATATGCTCGTGGGGAACGCTCTACTACAGCTTCGCTCTCATGGCCGAAGCGATGCGCGTCGACCTCGGATGGCCGAAGACGGAAATCTACGGTGCGGCCACCCTTGGCCTGACACTTGCGGGCCTCGCCTCCTATCCCGTCGGCGCGGCCATCGACCGGGGCAAGGGCCGCTACGTGATGAGCCTGGCATCGGTGGGAGCCGGACTTCTGCTGCTCGCCTGGTCGCAGGTCTCGAACCTTTTCGTCTTCTACGCCATTTTCGCCGCCATGGGTTGCCTTCAGGCGGCGACCTTCTACGAGCCCGCCTTCGCCGTGATTGCTCGTAGGGTCGGATCGGGCAACGCGCGGCGCGGCATCACCGCGCTGACGCTCTGGGGCGGGTTCGCCAGCACCGTCTTCATTCCGCTGATCCAGTTCCTGATCGATCATGTAGGATGGCGCGACGCTCTGATGGTGCTGGGCGCGATCAACATCATCGTGTGCGGCGGGCTGTACTTCCTCGCGATCGACCCCGCCAAGGACCGACCGCATCCCACGCGGGAGGCGAACGAGCCCATGCCCCTGGCGGGCCGCAAGGCTGTGGCGTGGGCAATGCACCGCCCTGTGTTCTGGGCGCTGATGGTCGCCCTCATTGGCTACGAGGCCGCCTTCGCCGCGCTAACTTTCCATCTCTACCCGTTCCTGCTGGAACGCGGGCTGGATTCCACGGGCGTGGTCACCGTCCTCGCGGTGATCGGTCCCGCCCAGGTCGCCGGGCGGCTGCTGATCATGTTCCTCGCGCCGAACGCTCCCGTCCGCAAGGTCGGCTCGATCATCGTGATCGTCTTCCCGCTGGCTGTCGTCGGTTTCGCCTGGGCACCGCCGAGCGTGCCCGTCATCGCCGCTATCGCCGCCTTCTATGGCGGCGCGAACGGAATGATCACCATCGTACGGGGCCTGATGGTTCCCGAGATGATCAGCCGGGATGCCTACGGGGCGATCAACGGGGCGCTGATTGCCCCGATGAACGTGACCCTGGCCATCTCGCCCCTGGCCGCCGCGTGGATATGGTCGACGACTGGAGGTTATGACGCCGTTCTGGTCGCGATAGGTATCGGAGCCGTCGTCCTGTGCATCGGTTTCTGGACCGCGGCGGCGCTCAGCCGCTCTGCTGATGGCAAGGGAACGGCCGGACAGCGGGCGAACGGCGGATAGGCAGCCTTTCAGCCTTTCTGTGAAAAAACAGACTAACGGCTACCGGCCCCATTGCTACCATCTCGAAATCAACCAGGACAACGCCAGATCAAGAACTTACCTGCGCAACAAGTCCGGCATCGAATCCCTGGTTCTCGTCTTCGTAGCCGCGCGGATTGCAAAGGATGCGTGTGCTGGCGACGTGGTAATCACAAGTATCGTGGGTGTGACCATGCACCCATAGGGCTGGCCGTCCTGCCTCTATGATGTCCGAGAGGTCGGATGCATAGGCGCCGTTGAGTAGGTCACCCTTGAACCTTGCCGGGATGGAATTTGGGTGTGGCAGGTGATGGGTCACCACGACGGTGGTTATCGGATCTGCCTTGAGCGCGGATTCGATGAATATTCGCGAATCCTGATGCAAGCGATAAGCCGTCTGGGGAACGAAGCGCTGCCAGGGCTTTCGTTGCTGAGCTATCTTGCGATAGTCGTTCATCCGATCGCGCGCATGCCACATTGCGAGTTCCGGGTGCCCCTCTATGCGGTAATCCGTCCAGAGCGTCGCGCCGACAAAGCGGACGCCGTCGATGACGACGAAGTCGTTTTCCAGGAAATGCACATTCGGGAACCGGGCAGCCGCGGCGCGACCGTCTTCAAGGCCTTCCTTGACGGCGCCGCCATAGAACTCGTGGTTTCCGGCGACATAGACGCAGGGCATGGCGTGGCCGACATGCTCGGCCAGCCAATAAACGCCGTTGGCGGGCGCCCGGCACAGGTCGCCAGCGATCACGCAGACATCGGCATCCGGGATTGCGAGCGGCTGTCGAAGGTCGGCATATTCGAGATGCAAATCGGAGGAGAGTACCCAGATTTTCATACGAGTCCTTGATATTCGCGTGCGTGCACCACATCAGGATTTCCCGTCGCGGCGGAGAAGGACGAAACCTCGTCGTTGTCGCGGAATCCTGTCGGCTTACCCAGGACGCTCCCTGAAGCGCTTTCTGACCTCGTCGAGAACGTTGTCGAGGTCCGGCCCGTCCAGCGTTCCTGCCTCGAACAGCCGGTCGGCCAGGAAATCGATGGCCTCCTCCTGCTCGCGGACGACGGTGAGGGCTGCCGCGTAAGCGCGTTCGAGCCGCCCGTTGACGCGGGCGATGAGCTCCGGGTCCGCAGCCGAGGCTTTGACGAAATCTGCCGAGGTGCGGTGGACAAGCGGCCACCTGCCGCCGAGGCCCAGGACCGTCTCCATGTCGAACGCAAGCCTCGTCACCAAAGCGAGGTCGCTGTGGTCCGCGCCGCCGGAATTGATCGAGACAGCATCCAGCATCACCTCTTCGGCCGCGCGTCCCGCAAGCGTGGCAATGAGCAGGGCGGTCAGCCGGGTCTCGGTCATCTCGTCGTCCAGACCGAGCTCTCCGTCAATGAAGCCACCCTTCGTACTGTCGATAGTGATCTCCGATATCTTGTCGAAGCTAACGAGCATGCGGGCCACGGCGTGCCCGGCCTCATGGACGGCGATGCGCATTCGCAGCGCCGTCGAGCGTGCTGGTTTCGCTCCGGACAACAAGGATTCGAGGTCGACATAGGAAAGCTGACGACCTTCCCTCCGGGCTTTCTGCCTGGCTTCCCGCACCCAGCGCTCGATGTCGGCGCCCGTAAGCCCCTGCGCCTTCCGTGCAAGTGTCTTCAGGGCGACCGGGACTGATCCCTTGCCCGGCGTTTCCCCCGTCGGCGTGCAAGTCATGGGGCAGAGGCCTCCGTCCGGACCGGGACAGCGGCGCGAACCAGCGCGCAGTAGCGATCGTCCGATGGCATCTGGAGGGCATCTTCCAGAACTTTGCGCAGGTCTCCCTCGGCGATCGTTGCTCGCGAGACGTTTGCAACCGCCTCGAAATCTTGGCCGAGGTGATGTCGCAAGATGGCCAGCCGCGCCTCTGTGTCCGGAAGCGGGATTTCCACCCGCCGTTCGAGCCTTCCGGAGCGAAGGAGCGCGGGATCGATGATCGAGGGCTTGTTTGTCGCGCACACGACGATCACGCCTGCCATGCGCGTTGCACCGTCGAGCAGTTCCAGGCCCTGGTTGACGACCGAATTCCAATAGTCCGAATGCTCCCTTGCGTGATCCACACGTCGGCCGATGCCGTCGAATTCGTCGACGAAGAGAACGCAGGGGCTGCGCGCCTTCGCCTCGGCGAACGCTCGCCGCATCCGCCGGAGCACGTCCCCCAGCCAGGAGGGCTCCAGCCAGCGCGCCACCGAAGTGGCGAGCAGCGGGAGCTGCAGGGTATTGCCGAGCGCTCGGGCAAAGAAGGTCTTCCCGACGCCAGGAGGGCCGGAGAGGAGGATCCTGGTGCTCATCTCCTCCCATGCGAGTTCGCCAGAACTCCAAAGCGGCAGTTCGTCCCTGATCTGCAGTGCCCACTCGCCTGCCGCGCCGTAGCCGCCGAGCGTCTCGACCGTCGGGACCGCGCGTCCGGCGACATGCTCCGACGGTTTCGTCGGCTCGATGACATCGACCCCGGAACCCGGGTCCGATCCCCTGAGAATGGTATAGGAGCTGGATGAACGGGGCTTGCGATCATTCGAGGCCCCGTCGCCGGAACCTTTCGATCCGCCGTCAGCCTCTTTCGAGGCGAAAGCGAGCCGTCGCAGGTTCTCGACCGCCGTCTCGGCGCTGACGCCCGGCCGTATCGCGATCGCGAGATCGCCGAGACCAAGCCGTGCGAACTCTATCTCGCCCAGTCTACTGCACGCAGGCGGATCCTCGCTGACGACCGTCTCGATGGTTCGCCTGACGATCGCCGCCGTTAGCCGGCCGCAACGAATATCCAGTTCGGCCGTCTGGACGAGCTTTTGTGGAAGGAGCTCGCCCCTTTCCGCGACGGCGAGGATCGGATAGATGCCCTGCGCGGCCTGGCTCAGCGTCCGATCGACGTCCTCTTTGTCGTGATCATGGCCGGCGAAAGTGACGATCTGCCACCGCGCTCCGGCTACCCGGTCGAAACGGAACACGCCCGAATGGATCTTGCCGTAGCCGTCGCATCGGTCGACGGGACCTGGCAGGAGAAGTCCGCGCTTCAGTAGATCGAGGAAGGTGCGCTCGAATCCGTCGACTTCGCACAGGATCGTGACGATCGGCTGCCGGACCCGGAGCGCCCGCAGGATACGGTCTCGCGCTCCCGCCTCGTCCGGCACCGCCTCCGCAAGAAGGAGCAGGGTAGCGATCTCGGACGCCTTGGGCGGCCGGGCGGCGGAGCGTACCGCGTGCACAAGTTCTGGTGCGAAAGTACGATGACGGCTGTCGGGCGGGCCATCGTCTTGCGACGCCGACGCGTCTCCGCCTCCCTGCGCCGCTGCGTCCCTTCCATCCGCTACGGATCCGCCCTCGTCATCTTCCGGAAAGTCGACTGCGAGTTCTGTCCCTTCAAGGATCGGGTGCAGGGTTTCCATGGACAACCTGCGCCTATGCCGCGACAGCATGGACATTATCCGTTCGGTCGACGTTCCATCAGGGACTGCCGTGCCGCGGTGGTAGACGGAGAGAACGCGGCCATGGCTTTCGATGAGTGACTGTCGGAGGATGCCGCATTCAGCGGCCTCCTCTACGGCACGCGCCATCGCTTCGCGATGCAGCCGCTTCAGAAAATGCCTTGCCAGACGCTCGTTCATTCGGCCGTATCCTTCCCGCGAAAATTGATGTTCGACATTCCGTTCCTGCAGATCGTCGTTTCACTGCCGCGGCCTGTGCCGTTCCCTGGCCTCGACAAGCGCCTCCATGAGCCGCTCCAACTTGCGGATGGATCCCCCCAGCCAGTGTTCCGCCAACGCCGCATATTCGTCCTGTTCGAGCGGTGTCGCCCAGCGCGGGTCATAGCCCGTGTCGACATAAATCCGCTCGAGGATCCGGGGAGCCAACACCCCAAGCTGGTCCGGTCCTGGTTCGGGGAAAGCGATCACCCGGCATCGGTCGAGGAGCACAGACGACACTCCGGCGAGCGTGTTCGCCGTCATCAGCCACGACACATGCGACAGGTTGCAGGCGGACTCGACGTAAGGGTCGAACCAGCGCGACGAGGTCTCCTTCTCGAACAGGCCGACCATCACGTCGTGGACGGCGCCGTTATACCTGGAGGTGCCGACCTTCTCTATCTCGTCGAGGATGATGACAGGACCCGCGGAACGATGGCGTCGGATCGACAGCACGGCGATGCTCGGCTCGCCCGACGACCAGCGCCGCGCCGTCCCGCCGATAGCGCTGTCGCTCAATCCCCCGCAGGACACCAGTTCGAACGGAGCGACGAGCTCTTCGCACAGCCGCCGGGCAAGATGGGTCTTGCCGCAGCCGGGCGCGCCGACCAGGACGGTGGGGCCGAGATAGACGTCCTTCCGGCCAGCAAGTCGCATAAGCAATTGGTCGATGACGCCGGCCGCATACGGGAATTCCTCCACCAGGTGCGTCCGCACCCGAACGAGATCGGGAACGATCGGCAACGGCAACGCGACATCGAGCAGCTTCTCGAATTCCTTGGCGACGCGCTTGCCCTCCGATGTCGTGTCATTCCCGATCGCATGGAAGACAACGACGGCAGCTTCCCGGATTTCGACCGCCCTAAGGTCGGCGCTTTCGGGTGCCGCCTTTTCTTCTGTTTGTCCGTCGCCTGCGTTTGGGGAGGCTTGCTCTTTTCTCGTCTTTTCCCCTGGTGGGGGTTCTTTCGTTGGTTCTCCTTCCTTCGCCGGGTCTCTGATCGCTGTCTCGAACTCCCCGGCGTACAGGCGCAGGTCGCTTTCCATCCTGCCTTTCGGCCACCAGGTCAGGCCGTTCCGACGCGAATAGGCGGCACTGTTGGCGAGCACCGCCCAGCCCAATGCCCGTGCCACAAGCCTGAAATCCCTATCGTCGCGGACATCGCCGAATGCAATCGACGCCATCTCGCATGCGATCGTCGCGGCAGCCTCCGGATCGCCGAGCCATGCGCGATAGTATCGGAACCGCAGCCGCGCGGCAGACACCCACATGGACCTGATGCCATCGGCTTCGGCAAGCGCCCTCTCTGCATTTTGGATGGCGTCACCTCCCTGGTCGACGGCGAGGTCGTCGAGCGCGAATGTAAGTGCCGCCAGCTGCGGACTCGGCTTCCGTTTAATCCTGCGCGACAAGCGCTCGGCATATTCGCGGACGTCGCTTGCCATGTCTTCGTTGAAGAACGGCATGCCTCTCAGAAGCTCGACCTCGGTCGGCAGGTGCACTCCCTCTGCCGCCGCCTTGAGACGCCGCTGGAAATGACGGTCCTGAGCGGAGCGGGAATCCTTGTCCACAATGACCGCCGCTCAAGCATTCAGGCTGGTCCGCTCGGCGGGGCGGCCGAGCCGATACCATCTGGAAAGCGTGCGAGCCCAGGTCATGTCGTCCGACATGAGCCATACGTTCGAAGTGGCTATCGCCCGGTTCGCTCCGACAAGCGTGGGATGCCCCGTCGACAATCCGACAAGGCAAGGCGCCAGCGTATTTCCAAGGATCCATCGATCGAGAAGCGGCGGCTCCTCGGTCGCGATCGCTTCCGGCAGGATTCCCTCAAGGACTCGTTCCATGTCGGCGGACAGAGCCTTGAGACGCCTTGCCTGCGAAACGAGCTCGGCGTCTGCCTTCGCGCCTTGGCTAAATAACATCGTGGACGTCTCCTCTGAATCGCAAGCGCCAACCTAGGCGCCTATCCGCTTCAATCCTTCAAACGTGGAATCTCATTCGGATTCGTTAGACACAGATCGTGGCTACTTTCTCGGCAAATAGCCGAATCAATATCTCGATCCTGACAAAATCCACAGCTGTTATGAGCGCAGTTCTCACGATTCGCTGATTTCTGTCAAGGATATAAGAATTCAAACCTAATTGTTGACAAAATCTGGATCGTTCGCGCCTTGATGCCCGAATGGACTCCTTGAGTGACATTGCTGGGCTCCTGCGAGCGGCAAGAGCGCTGCTCAAGCTTCGTCAAGATCAACTGGCGAAGCGCGCGAAAGTGAGCCGTCAAATGGTCGCGCGTATCGAAAGCGTCGGTAAAGGAATCCCGTTCGAAGCGATTGAGAAGGTTCGTAGCGCACTGGAAAAAGAAGGCATCGACTTCTTTCCGGCGACGACCACGCATGGTCCTGCGATTGCACTGCGGAAAGGGGCTCAAAAAAAATCGGCTGAATCTGCGTGACTATTCCGAACATGCCATCGATACGCACGTCCTCTGTGAAGATGCTGTCCAAATGTTCGACGCATTTGAACCCGGCAAGGCGGGGGGCTGTCTGCCCCCCGAGCCCCCCGAGGATATTTGAAAAGGGTTAGGGCAAAAGGCCTTTGTCTTGGGGTCATAATGTGCTGTAGTCCACACGCGGTACAGGCTGGGAAGCCGATGACCGCAAAGGGTTAGAAACCGGGGAACGGCACCTTTTCGGAAGGTGCCGTTCTTCGTTTGTGAACATCCTTCAGATTGAGAAAATCTGGCTCTCTGCAAGCCTTTCGCTTTGCATCTCGTGACATTTCGGTAATCATCAGTAACTATATGCTCGCCCTTAAAAGAGCATCAGATTCCTAATCTGAGGGTCACAGGTTCGAATCCTGTCGGGATCACCATCGGCGCCGCGGGTCGTCAAGCTGCACCGAGGATCGTATAAGCGCGACGGTCGGCGCCATCGGAGCACGATCAGTTTCCGAGCATTTTCAGCCAATCCTCAAACGAAGAAGCGCCGTCATGCCCGGCAGCCGCGACGGAATGGGAGAGTTGGGATACCTCGAAGGCATTGCGGGCCTCACGCGGGCTATAGCCGAATTCCTTCGTAAAAGCGCGGCTGAAGTTTGCCGCCGAACTGAACCCGACGCTTTCTGCGATATCGATGATCCGGCGAGTCTCGTCCGGATCGCTCAAGGCGGCATGGGCCGCGAGGAGCCGGCGTCGCTGAATATAGTGATTGACGCCGCCGTTAGGCTCGAACAGCTGATATAGCCGCGTGCGCGAAATTCCGAGCGCCCGGCTCATGCTGTCCGACGTGAGTTCGGCGGCATTCAGGTTACGCTGGACATACCGACGCGCCCTCTCCATCAGCGCCACACCCGCCAATTGCTCGGCCACGACGTTCTGGTCCTTTGCAGGCAAAAGGCACGCTACAACCATATCGCGTGTTGCCTGAACGATACGGGGAAGGTCCGTTTCGGTAAAAGTGTCCAGCCTTGCTTCTATGCCATTTATATACTCGATGAGAAGGTCGGCCATGTTGCCCGACAAGATCGAGTTGTTCTTTGCGTCCATCGCAGCGGATGCGTGGTCGAAAAGATCACGGGGGAGGTAAAGCAGGAGGCTTCTCGACTCGGTCATCCTCCCACGGAAGGCATGGCCAAGCGACCTGAATTCCATCCTTCCCGGCTGGTTCGCAACGACACGACCGTCGACCTCCGTCCACGTCTGGCCGCTCCGCTGCAAGAGAATATACCAGTGATCGATCGAGCTGGACCGAAGCCTCGCATCTGAACGGATATAGCTGTGAGCGGGCACCTGCTGCTGCACAACGAGCATGCTGCCCAGGTTCCACGCCCTATGTTCGGCCGGAAATCCATCGTCCGAGATCGCACCTTGCGGCAGAACTGCGTCGACAAGCGGCGCCACGAGCGTCTGCCAGGCGCCGAACTGGTCCTTGGGCGCAAATTCGCGGGTGGAGAAGGTCAACGGGGCAAGCGCCGGTAGTATCTGAGCACGGGGTTTCTCCTCATCGGGCAAATGCTGGCGTGGCCAGCGTCGCCGCTCGCGCTCAAGTGTCTTTCCCTCTTCCGACGTGTCGTTCTGATCCTTCGGCGGTTCCATTCTGCTGCCACGTCGTTCTGCATTCCGACAGCCCCCACCAACCGGAATTATGGAATTTGCCCCGTGCAATAGCAACCTTTCGTTGACGCGAACCCCGTCAAGCGAAACACCTCAAGAAATGTATTGCGCGATAAGTTTCTGGATGCGGAGCTAACGACAACTCGCAGGACAAAAACTAAATAGTGCGCATCGGCGGGAAGTTCGGGACAGTCAGTTCTCAGAATCCATCTGACCATCAAAAGTAGATACTGCATAACGCAGGTCATTGTCGCAAAACGCTACAGTAAGCGTTCTGCGGATGCCGCATGCTTGAGTATCTATTGGAAAATAGACAAAACAATGTTCGCAGAGCGGGCTATGGCAAAATTTCGGGAAAACTATCGGGGCCCTGTCGAAGCCAATTCGAATGGGGTGCTCCTACTGCTTCGAGACAGGGCACCACGACGTATTCTCGTGACCGGCGGCGCCGGCTTTCTTGGATCGCATCTCTGCGAAAGGCTGCTTGGTCTGGGCCATGAGGTGCTCTGCGCCGACAGCTTTACAACCGGGCAGCATAGCAATCTGGAAGGGCTGAGAGGCAACCCCCGCTTCAACGTCATCCGACATGACGTCTCGATGCCTCTCGATGCGGAGGTCGACGAGATATACAACCTCGCCTGTCCCGCATCCCCGCCGCACTACCAGGCCGACCCTATCCATACCATGAAGACCAGCGTGCTCGGCGCGCTCAACCTTCTCGAGTTGGCCAAGGCACGCGGCATAAAGATCTTTCAGGCCTCGACTTCCGAAGTCTACGGCGATCCTCAGATCCATCCCCAGCCCGAATCCTATTGGGGCAATGTCAACCCGTTCGGCCCGCGCTCCTGTTATGACGAAGGCAAGCGGTGCGCGGAAACGATGTTCCACGATTTCCACGACCGTCATGGCGTCGAGATCAAGGTCGCGCGCATCTTCAATACCTATGGTCCGCGCATGCGGCCCGACGACGGCCGGGTCATCTCGAACTTCGTCGTCCAGGCCCTCCGGGGCGATGACATAACGATCTATGGAGACGGTTCGCAAACCCGTTCCTTCTGCTTTGTCGACGATCTGATCGACGGCTTCTTGAGGCTGATGGCTTCGCCGCCTTCCTTCACCGGTCCGGTCAATCTCGGTAACCCCGGCGAATTCACGGTCCGGGAACTGGCCGAGCAGGTGATCGATCTTACCGGCTCGCGCTCCAGGATCGTTCAT
>JBDZVC010000553.1:0-2437 GCA_040255475.1 Phyllobacteriaceae bacterium
AGCAGGGTCGGCACATGCACCTGATCGGATTTGTAGTTGCCGGTCAGCATGTACATCATGATGTTGACGCCGGCCCGATAGGCATAGACGCGTTGCATCGGATCGTCGGGCACGGTCGGAAACATCGGATTGCCATTGTCGTCGATGGCCCAGGCGCCGGCGAAATCATTGCCGGTGATGAGGATCGGCGAGACGCCGTCGCCGGTACGGACCGGACGGTCGGAACTGCTCTTCGCGTCGGCGGAGGCTTCCACCCAGAGCGGTCCGCCATCATAGCGGCCAGGAAATTCCGTCAGGATGTAAAAGGACTTGGTCAGGACATGATCTGGCGGCACGGGCTCCAGCGGTGGCACGTTCAGATTGGAGAGGATATCGCGCAGGCGCTCGGTGGCGGGGCTCACCGAGTTCGGGTCCAGGCCGTTGGTGAACTGGTCGCGCGTGTCAAATAGAACCGTGCCGCCCTCTTTCATGTAGGCGTCGACTCGGGCGACCGCGTCTTCCGACGGCATCGGCGCGTTGACGTCTATCGGCCAGTAGATCAGCGGATAGAAGGAAAGCTCATCCTTGGAGATGTCGACGCCGGCGGGCTCACCGGGTTCCAGCGCCGTCTTCTCGATGAGGAAGCGGGAGAGGCCGAGCAGTCCGGCGCGACTGACGTCGTCGGTCTCCTTGTCACCGGTTACGACATAGGCGATGCGGGTCTTGGAGACGGCCTCGATCGCTGCCTGGTCGCCGGGCTTGCTGTCGTCCGCAAAGGCGTGGCCGGCTGTGGTCATAAGAATCCCGCCGGCAATCGCCAGCGCGGCGAGAGACGCGGCAGCCGAGGCCGGGCCGGGTTTGCGAGTGCGGCGGCTGAACAGCCCGCCCAGCCAGAGCACCGCCAGCGCGTCGAGGATCATCAGGATGAGAGCGGCGAGGAGGAACGGGCCTTTCAGCGCGCGCGACTGGTCGAGCGCATAGGCGACTTCCGTGACGGGAATAGAGGTGGCGGGCCGTTCAAGCGGGACGAGCTTCGCATCGGCGCCGAGCAGGTTATGCGCCACGGTGCCATCCTGGCCGCCGTAGAGCCCGGGTGGGTTCTCGATCGTCACGGGTGCTGCGGCATTGCCCCGTTCCAGCGGCCGGGCATCGGGCGCGGGCGAACCGATCGTGCCGTCGGCCGCGATCATGCGATAGGGCGGCAGGGCAGCCTGCGCGGTCTCGTTGGCGCTGTTCGTCACGCTGCCCTGATTGCGCGAGAGCGAGGCGATCCGGTGCAGCATCTCGACGAAGCTGCCGGAGATCGGCAGATTCGACCACGTCGCCTCCGGCGTGACGTGGAAGAGGACGAGCGTTCCCTTGCCGCGTTTTGCGCCGGTGACAAGCGGTGTGCCGTCGGCGAGACTCGCCCAGGTGTGGTCGGCGAGATCCGGCGTCGGTTCGGCCAGTACCTGCCGTGTGACCGTCACGTCCTGCGGTGCATCCAGATCCGAGAATGGGCCGATCGAGGGGAATTTCGCCACCGGCTGCGGCTTGGTCCACGACAATGCACCGCCGAGCGAGCGCTCGCCGAGTCTGAGCGGCACGGGCAAAAGCTCCTCGTCATTTTCCGTCACCGCCGCCAGCCTCGGCCCGGCGAAGCGCACCAGCGTGCCTCCGTCCTTCAGCCAGCCGATCAGCTTCTGGCGGGCGCTCGGCGGCAGCGTTCCGATGTCGGCCATGATGATCATGGCCGGCTTCTGGTCGATCAGTTCAGGGATCGCCTTGGCGAGATCCTGGTCCTTCGGCTCGATCAGGTCGGCGAAAGGCCGGAGCGCCCGGCCGATGTAATAGAGCGGCGACAGGAGTGGCTGGGCAAGTTCGTTGGAATCGGCTTGCGAGAGAAGGCCAACGCGCCGACGCCTGGAACTGTCGTCCAATACGCGCACAGCACCGGCCTGGCGCTGGCCATCGATAGCGATCGA
Source organism: Phyllobacteriaceae bacterium (assembly GCA_040255475.1). GTDB lineage: Bacteria > Pseudomonadota > Alphaproteobacteria > Rhizobiales > Rhizobiaceae > Mesorhizobium_L. Next base: position 1,944 of record JBDZVC010000553.1, read on the forward strand.
GGTGAAATCGTTACGAAGCTCGAAGGGGACCGGAACCTTGGCTGTGGCCGTCGAGGCGCCAGCGGTGAAGGTGAGTGTCGCGTCGGCGATGCGTCGGCCCCTAGTGTCGAAGGCGCCAATCGTGGCCTGACGTGGGCCCTTGTCGTTTTCGGCGCGGATGGCGGTAACGGCAAAGGCGTCTGGCTGGTTGTTCGCCGCCGTCAGGCCGAGCGTTGTCAGTCGGTCGGGCGTCGCCCAGACCAGCCCGCTTTCATCCTCGCCTAGGATGATCTTGAAGGCAGCCTCGTCGCCCTTGGTCGCCAGCCCGTCAGAGAGGACGGCGAGTCGCGCGCCCGGAAATTGATGGATGGCGGCGGCGACGCGGCCATAGACTGAGGCGCGGTCGACGGGGATGGGGCGTGGTTTCGCCGCGCGCAGCCGATCCTCGGCGGTCTTCGCGTCGAAGGGGCCGATCTCGGCATTCGGCTTCTCGGCGGTGAAGGCGAGGATGACGG
>JBDZVC010000102.1:0-13023 GCA_040255475.1 Phyllobacteriaceae bacterium
TGTCGAAAGTGTCGGTCATCGGCATCGGCATGCGGAGCCATGCGGGCGTCGCGGCAACCGCCTTCAAGGCGCTCGCAGAGAAGGCGATCAACATCCGCGCCATCACCACGTCGGAGATCAAGATATCGATCCTGATCGACGGTCCCTACACGGAACTTGCGGTTCGTACTTTGCATTCCGTTTACGGGCTCGATAAGCATTAATCCATCGTCCAGAGTGTTTCCGCTTTTCTTCGAATCGTGGAAACACCCTATCGTTTTGTTTCTTCGCAATTCCGGACGGAAAACCGGTTCCCACTCTTCCTGGAATTGCTCTAGAACAGGCGAACCATTCGTTTCGATTCCGGCGGTGTCCGCGGCAAGCTGGCGCCGCGTTGGAACCGTTGGAGAAAACGCATGATGCGAGAGGTTGGCGGCGGTCCCCGCGTGCTCTTGCGGCGGCTGCGCGAATTGATGGCGGAGCCGCTGGAGCCGCAGGAACGGCTCGACCGCATCGTGCGCGAGATCGCCTCGAACATGGTGGCGGAGGTCTGCTCGCTCTATGTGCTGCGCGCCGATTCCGTGCTCGAACTCTACGCGACGGAAGGCTTGAACCCGACCGCCGTGCATCGGGCGCAATTGCAGATTGGGCAGGGCCTCGTCGGCACCATTGCCGCCAGTGCTCGCTCGCTCAACCTGACCGACGCCCAGAAGCATCCCGCCTTCGCCTACCTGCCAGAGACGGGCGAGGAGATCTACAATTCCTTCCTGGGTGTTCCCGTCCTCCGCGCGGGCCGCACGCTGGGCGTGCTGACGGTGCAGAACCGGACCAAGCGTAACTATCGCGAGGACGAGCTGGAAGCGCTCGAGACGACGGCCATGGTGATCGCGGAGATGATCGCCACCGGCGATCTGGCGCGGCTGTCGCGGCCCGGCCTCGATCTCGACCTCAGCCGCCCGACGAGTTTCACAGGCCTTGCCTTCAACGAGGGCATCGGGCTCGGCCATGTCGTGCTGCACGAGCCGCGCATCGTCGTCACCAACCTGTTCAACGAGGACAGCGAGGAAGAGATAAGGCGGCTGGAAAGCGCGCTCGGCTCGCTCAGGCTCTCCATCGACGACATGCTGTCCCGGCGCGAAGTGGCGTCGGAGGGCGAGCACCGGGCTGTGCTGGAGGCCTACCGCATGTTCGCCCACGACCAGGGCTGGGTGCGGCGCATCGAAGAGGCGGTGCGCAACGGCCTGACGGCGGAAGCGGCCGTGGAGAAGGTGCAGTCGGATATGCGCGCGCGCATGATGCACATGACCGACCCCTATATGCGCGAGCGGATGAGCGATTTCGACGATCTCGCCAACAGGCTCTTGCGACAGTTGATGGGGCGCGGACCCGAAACGCTCGCCGAATCGCTGCCGAAGGATGCGATCATCGTCGCTCGCTCCATGGGCGCGGCGGAACTGCTCGATTATCCGCGCGAGCGCCTGCGCGGGCTGGTGCTGGAGGACGGCGCCATCACCAGCCACATCGTCATCGTGGCGCGCGCGGTGGGCATTCCGGTCGCAGGTCAGGTGACCGGGGCCGTTTCCATGGCGGAGAATGGCGACGCGATCATTGTCGACGGCGACGCCGGCCGCGTGCATCTCAGGCCGCAATCGGATGTCGAAGCGGCCTATGCCGAGAAGGTGCGCTTTCGCGCCAAGCGCCAGGAACTCTATCGCGAATTGCGCGGGCGCCCGTCCGTCACGAAGGACGGTGTGGCGGTCGACCTGATGATGAATGCCGGGCTAGCCGTCGACCTGCCGCAACTCGCTGAATCGGGCGCGGCCGGCATCGGGCTCTATCGTACCGAGTTGCAGTTCATGGTTGCGGCGACCTTTCCGCGCGCCGAGCAGCAGGAGGAGCTTTACCGGCATGTGCTCGACGTCGCGCGCGACAAGCCGGTGACGTTCCGCACCATCGACATCGGCGGCGACAAGGTGCTGCCCTATTTCAAGAACGCCAAGCCGGAAGAGAACCCGGCGCTCGGCTGGCGCGCCATCCGGCTGACGCTCGACCGGCCGGCGCTTCTGAGGACGCAAATCCGGGCGCTCCTGAAGGCTGCAGGCGGGCGGGAACTCAAGGTGATGTTCCCGATGGTGACCGAAATCGGCGAAATCCGCCAGGCGCGCGAGCTGATCGACCGCGAGGTGCGCTATCTGTCGCGCTTCGCCCACCATCTGCCGACGAGCCTGAAGCTCGGCGCCATGCTGGAAGTGCCGGCCCTGATGTGGCAGCTCGATGAGTTGATGAAGGCTGTCGACTTCGTCTCGGTCGGCTCGAACGACCTCTTCCAGTTCGTCATGGCCACGGATCGTGGAAACGCGCTTCTTTCCGATCGCTTCGATCCACTTTCGGTGCCGTTTCTCAGGGTGTTGAAGCAGATCGCCGATGCGGGAAGGAAATCCGGAACGCCGGTGACCTTATGCGGCGAGCTTGCCGGCCGCCCGATCTCGGCAATGGCGCTGGTCGGGCTCGGCTACCGCTCGATCTCCATGTCCCCGGCGGCGATCGGCCCGGTGAAGGCGATGCTGGCGGAATTGCCGGCCGAGGAACTGACGGCGATGCTGGACGACCTTCTTGGCCGGCTGGACGGCGGTACGAATGTGCGCGGCCTGCTCGAGGAATTCGCCGGGAAACACGACATTCCGCTATGACCAATCTGCCTGCCGACCGGATGGACCAGGTGCTGAAGCGCTTCGACCTGATCGAAGCGAGGATGTCTGCCGGCTCCGACCCCGAGACCTACGTCAAGCTCGCCTCCGAATACGCCGAATTGCAGGAACTGGCGACGAAGATCCGCGAGTTGCGCGCCGCCGAGAAGGAACTCGCCGACCTCGAAGCCATGCGCGACGACAAGGGTTCGGACGCGGAGATGCGCGCGCTCGCAGGATCCGAGATCGAGGGCGTCGAGGAAAGGATCGATGGGCTGAAGGGCGAAATCCACATCCTTCTCCTGCCCAAGGATGCCGCCGACGACAAGAACGCCATTCTCGAAATCCGCGCCGGCACGGGAGGCGACGAGGCGGCGCTTTTCGCCGGCGATCTCTTCCGCATGTACGAGCGCTATGCCGCCGACCGCGGCTGGCGGATCGAGATCGTCTCGGCGAGCGAGGGCGAAGTCGGCGGCTACAAGGAGATCATCGCCGCCGTATCCGGCAAAGGCGTTTTCGCGCGGCTGAAATTCGAATCGGGTACGCATCGCGTGCAGCGCGTCCCGGAGACGGAAGGGGGCGGGCGCATCCATACATCCGCCGCGACGGTGGCCGTGCTGCCGGAGGCCGAGGAAGTCGATATCGAGATCCGTGCCGAGGATATCCGCATCGACACGATGCGCGCATCGGGTTCCGGCGGGCAGCACGTCAACACAACCGATTCGGCCGTGCGCATCACGCATCTGCCGACCGGCATAATGGTGGTGCAGGCGGAGAAGTCGCAGCACCAGAACCGGGCGCGGGCCATGCAGATCCTGCGCGCGCGGCTCTACGACATGGAACGCATGAAGGCGGATGACGAACGCTCCGAGGCGCGACGGCTTCAGGTGGGCTCCGGCGACCGCTCGGAGCGCATCCGCACCTATAATTTCCCCCAGGGGCGGGTGACCGACCACCGCATCAACCTGACGCTCTACAAGCTCGACCGGGTCATGGAAGGCGATCTCGATGAAATCATCGACGCGCTCATCGCCGACCATCAGTCGAAGCTGATGGCGGCCGAATCGGAGGGGTGAGCCTGTTCCCCCGCGTTCCCTTCAAGGCGTTTCCGTGATCACCCTTGACGCTCTTCATCGAGAGGCGAGGGCCCGGTTAATGGAAGTGGGTATTGAGAACGCCGCGCTCGATGCGCGTCTGATCGTCGAGCATTGTACCGGTACGACCCGCATCGATACGGTCGCCGATCCGGGACGGGAGATCGGCGCGGAGATCGTTTCTGTCGTACGCGTCGCACTCCGCCGCCGAATCGCGCATGAGCCGGTGCACCGCATTCTCGGTCGGCGCGAATTCTACGGGCTCGACCTCAAGCTTTCGCCGACAACGCTGGAGCCGCGCCCCGATACGGAAACGCTGGTCGATCTCTGCCTGCCTTTCCTGAGGGAAAGGGCAGCCGTGTGGAGGAACTGTCGTATCCTCGATCTCGGCACGGGCACCGGCGCGATTGCGCTGGCGCTTCTTTCGCAAATACCCGGAACGACGGCTCTCGGCGCCGATATTTCGGCCGGAGCGCTTGAAACGGCGCTTTCCAATGCCGATATTTCCGGCTTGAAGGACCGTTTCGAAGGTATCGTGTCGGACTGGTTCGAGGCCGTAGATGGCCGTTTCACGCTCATCGTGTCGAATCCGCCCTATATCCGAACGAAGGATATCGAGGCGCTGGCTCCGGAAGTCCGGGACCACGATCCGGTGAAAGCGCTTGATGGCGGCATAGATGGGCTGGACGCCTATCGCAGCATCGCGGCCGGCGCAGGCGGACATCTGGAAGAGGATGGCCGCGTGGCGGTCGAGACCGGTTTCGACCAGCGGCAGGATGTGATCGGGATTTTCGAGGCCGAAGGATTTGTGCTGAAAGGAAGCGCAAGGGATTTCGGTGGAAACGAGCGGGCATTGCTATTTGCCCTGCGTTGACCGAGGATTTCGCGGCTGCGAAAAAATGCTTGGCATTCATGGCGAATGCAGATAGGTTCCGGCAACCGGATGAGACGAAGCAGGCAGTGCTCTAGGCGATTCGGTTCCCGTTGAAACAAACTGCCTTCTTGCGTGAGAGACGCCTTGTCGTCGTGCGGGGATCGTCCGGCAAAGTGACATGAAACGACTTTTGGATTTGGCACGTGGCGGCTGCCTTTGGGCGCAGTTGAAAGCCGACAACGCAACGCGATACGGACGGTAAGAGATCCGCGTTCTCCGATGCCCGGATAGTTTTCAAAAAAGAGAATGGTATGAGGCCAGGACAGCAGAACAGGCGCATGCGTGGGCGCAACAACAATAACAATAATAATAACCGCAGGGGACCCAATCCCCTCACGCGCAGCTACGAGAGCAACGGACCCGACGTGAAGATCCGCGGCTCCGCCCAGCAGATCGCCGAGAAATACACAGCCCTTGCCCGCGACGCGCAGAGTTCGGGCGACCGCGTGATGGCCGAGAATTATCTGCAGCACGCCGAGCACTACAACCGCATCATCGCCGCCGCGCAGGCGCAGCTGGCCATCCAGCAGGCGCGCGACACCCGCGACGAGTCGGATGAGGACGGCGAAGAGAATCAATATGGCGACGGGCAGCGCGGCGAAGGCATGGCCGCAAACGGCTCGCGCGAGCATCGCCAGCATTATGCCAATGACGGCAGCGGCCCGCAGCCGGTCATCGAGGGGACGCCGGCCGAACTCGCCTATAATAACGGCCATCACAATGGTGCCGGCGAGCAGCCGCAACCGTCCTCCGCCAATGGCACAGGCAATGGCGAAGGCGAGCATGCGAAGGATGAACATGCAGCCGATGCCGCCGCGAGCGAGGAGAGCCCGGCGCCGCGCCGGACCCGCCGCCCGCGCCGCAAGCCTAATGGAACCCAGCCTGCGGAAGCCGATGCCGCCGGCGCGTCGGAACAGCCCGGCGAGGGCAGCGCCATGGAGCAGGCGGAGTAGAGTTTCCTACCTCATCTGATTTGCGGACGGCGGCCATCGGCCGCCGTTTTGCTTTGAAGCGGCCTGCCCGTTCGATCCGCCCGCGATTTCCTCCTTCTTCATCTTGAGGGGAGGTCCCCTCCTTCCCATATCAGCGCTATTATGGACTTGCCTCGATCGGGGGCCTGAAAGCCCTTGATCCTTTGACATTTGATTCATCGCAAGGGGGAGTCCGTCATCTGGAAACTGGTCGGTGCCGCAAAGCGGGCCGGTCGGGGAATGGAGACAGGAATGAATATCGAGAAATACTCCGAGCGCGTCCGGGGGTTCATCCAGTCCGCGCAGCAATACGCACTTAATCGCGATCACCAGCAATTCACGCCCGAGCATGTGCTTAAGGCGCTGATCGACGACGATGAAGGCCTTGCCGCATCGCTGATCGAGCGCGCCGGCGGACGTCCGCGCGATGTCGAGATGGGTGTCGATGCGGCTCTCGACGCGATGCCGAGGGTAGAGGGCGGCAACGGCCAGCTCTACATGGCGCAGCCCCTCGCCAAGGTCTTTTCCACCGCCGAGGCACTGGCGAAGAAGGCGGGCGACAGCTTCGTCACGGTCGAGCGGCTGTTGCAGGCGCTTGCCATGGAGAAGTCGGCGAAGACCGCCGACATCCTTGCCAAGGCAGGCGTGACGCCGCAGGGCCTCAACCAGGCGATCAACGAAATCCGCAAGGGGCGCACCGCCGATTCGGCCTCGGCCGAACAGGCCTACGATGCCCTGAAGAAATATGCGCGCGACCTGACGGCGGACGCCCGCGCCGGCAAGCTCGATCCGGTGATCGGCCGCGACGACGAAATCCGTCGCACCATCCAGGTGCTGTCGAGACGCACCAAGAACAATCCCGTGCTGATCGGCGAGCCCGGCGTCGGCAAGACCGCGATCGCCGAAGGCCTGGCGCTCAGGATCGTCAATGGCGACGTGCCGGAGAGCCTGAAGGACAAGCAGTTGATGGCGCTCGACATGGGCGCGCTGATCGCGGGCGCGAAATATCGCGGCGAATTCGAGGAGCGGCTGAAGGCCGTGCTCAACGAGGTCACCTCCGCGAATGGCGAGATCATCCTCTTCATCGACGAGATGCACACGCTGGTCGGCGCCGGCAAGGCCGACGGCGCGATGGATGCCTCGAACCTTCTGAAGCCGGCGCTGGCGCGCGGCGAGCTTCACTGCGTCGGCGCGACCACGCTCGACGAATATCGCAAATACATCGAGAAGGACGCTGCCCTTGCCCGCCGCTTCCAGCCGGTCTTCATCGAAGAGCCGACGGTCGAGGATACGATCTCGATCCTGCGCGGGCTGAAGGAGAAATACGAGCAGCACCACAAGGTGCGCATCTCCGATTCGGCGCTGGTCTCGGCGGCGACGCTCGGCAACCGCTACATCACCGACCGATTCCTGCCGGACAAGGCGATCGATCTTGTGGACGAGGCCGCGTCGCGGCTCAGGATGCAAGTCGATTCCAAGCCGGAGGCGTTGGACGAGATCGACCGGCGCATCATGCAGCTCAAGATCGAGCGCGAAGCGCTGAAGGTCGAGAAGGACGAAGCCTCCAAGGATCGGCTGGTGCGGCTGGAAAAGGAGCTTGCCGGCCTTGAGGAGGAATCGAGCGCATTGACCGCCAAGTGGCAGGCCGAGAAGGCCAAGCTCGGCGAGGCGGCCGATCTCAAGAAACAACTGGACGCGGCGCGGAACGAACTCGCGATCGCGCAGCGCAAGGGCGAATTCCAGCGCGCCGGCGAGCTTGCCTATGGCAGGATCCCGGAACTGGAAAAGAAGCTGAAAGACGCCGAGGCGCATGACGGCGAGAAAGGCTCAATGGTCGAGGAGACCGTGACGCCCGACCATGTCGCACACGTTGTCTCGCGCTGGACCGGCATCCCGGTCGACAAGATGCTGGAAGGCGAGCGCGAAAAGCTGCTTCGCATGGAAGACGAGATCGCCAAGCGTGTCGTCGGCCAGGGCGAGGCGGTGCAGGCCGTGTCGAAGGCGGTCCGGCGCGCCCGTGCAGGCCTTCAGGACCCGAACCGGCCGATCGGCTCGTTCATGTTCCTCGGCCCGACCGGCGTCGGCAAGACCGAGCTCACCAAGGCGCTCGCGAACTTCCTCTTCGACGACGAAAGCGCCATGGTGCGCATCGACATGTCGGAGTTCATGGAGAAGCATTCGGTGGCAAGGCTGATCGGAGCGCCTCCTGGCTATGTCGGCTATGAGGAAGGCGGGACGCTCACCGAAGCCGTCCGCCGCCGGCCCTATCAGGTCGTGCTGTTCGACGAGATCGAGAAGGCGCATCCGGATGTGTTCAACGTCCTGCTCCAGGTGCTCGACGACGGGCGGCTGACGGACGGGCAGGGCCGAACGGTCGACTTCCGCAACACGCTGATCATCATGACGTCGAATCTCGGCGCCGAATATCTCGTCAATCTCGGCGAGAACGAGGATGTCGACAAGGTTCGCGACGAGGTGATGGCGGTGGTGCGGGCGTCGTTCCGGCCGGAATTCCTGAACCGGGTGGACGAAGTGATCCTGTTCCATCGGCTGCGCCGGCAGGACATGGACAAGATCGTCGAAATCCAGCTCAAGCGGCTGGAGAAGCTGCTCGCCGACCGCAAGATCACGCTCGATCTCGACGACACGGCGATCAACTGGCTGGCCGACAAGGGCTACGACCCCGCTTACGGCGCGCGGCCCCTGAAACGCGTCATGCAGAAGGAACTGCAGGACCCGCTGGCCGAAAAGATACTCGGCGGCGAGATCAAGGACGGCTCGACGGTGGTCGTCACGTCGGGTTCCGACCGGCTGATCTTCCGCGCGAAGGCGACGCCTGCCGGCAAGAAGGCCGAGGCCGTCGAGACTGAAAAAGCGGCGTAAACGTCCTTACCCGAAGATGGTGAACGCCCCTCCGCCTGGTGCGCGAGGGGCGTTTCTTTTGAAGAGGATGCATGCGCCCGCCACATGACCGTCATCTTCATGCCCGGTTCATCGCGCAGGTAATAATCCGGGTTGGAGGCACGGCGAAGCGGCCGTGCAACCGGATGCTGGCTTGGGAGTTCTTAGCGGATGAACGTCAGGAAACCCGTTCTTGTACTGTGCCTTTTCGTGCTGGCGGGTACTGCCGGTCCGGCTTTTGCGTCCGATGAAGCCGGTAGCGCTGCTCCTGCGACGGCGCGGCCGGCGAGCGGCGTGCAGTTGGCACAGGCGCGCGAGGTCGAGGTCTACACCGACGATTCCGGTCGCCGGGTGATCGTCGATGCCTATACGCGGCAGGTGATCGACGTGCTGCCGCCCGAACGGCGGCGGCCGCGTGCCGGCTATGGCCGTTCCATCGTGGAAGGAGACGTGCGCCGCTATGGCGACAATGGCTATGCGGGCGAAGGCGACGATTTCTACGACGACGGCTATTATGACGATGCGCCGCGGCAAGTGCCGGAGCCGGACTATGATCGCCCGATAAGGCGCCAGCCGGCGCCGCCGATCGAGGCGTCGCGGCCGGCACCGCGTTTCGAGGAAACCCGACCGGGCCTTTATGAGCCGATACCTCCGCGTCGAAACGATGCGGAACCATTGTCGCCGGACGAAGGTGCCGGTTCCGATTCGCGCATGGCGTCGCAGGAACCGCCGGAGGGCAATCCGACCCTCTCCGGGCGCGGCTTCGGCGATTTGCGGCCGCCCGCGGCCCAGCCGCCGGCCAGCCATGAGCCTTTCGTGCAGCAGGCTCCGGCGCTCAGTCCCATCATCTCGGCCGAATCGATCGCCCGCGTCCAGATCGTGCTCGATCGGGCCGGCGCTTCGCCGGGCGTCATTGACGGGCGCTTCGGCGATAATTTGCGGAAGGCGCTCGCCGCCTACAAGGAAATCACCGGGCACGACCTCGATACGGCGGATGGCCAGTCGATCAAGAAGGCGCTGGACACGAGCGGCGGACCGGCCTTCCAGAACTACACCATCACCAACGCGGACGCGGCGGGCCCCTATATCGCTTCGGTTCCGTCGGATTACAGCGCCAAGGCGAAGCTTGACCGGCTCGGCTACGCTTCGGTGTCGGAGATGCTTGCCGAGCGTTTCCACATGGACGAGAATTACCTGAAGCAGCTCAACCCGACGGCCAATTTCAACCGGCCCGGAACGGTGATCCGCGTGGCGAATATCGGTGCGCCGAGAACGGGCAAGGTCGCCCGCATCGTCGCCAACAAGAAGCTGGAGGAGGTCTTCGCGTATGATGCGGACGGCAAGCTGATCGCAACCTATCCCGCCACGATCGGCTCGACGGATACGCCGTCGCCCTCCGGCACGGTGAAGGTCGTGAGCGTCACGCTCGACCCGACCTATACCTACAATCCGAAGATCAACTTCAAGCAGGGCAACAACGACAAGGTCCTGACCATACCGCCGGGACCGAACGGGCCGGTCGGTTCGGTGTGGATCGCGCTCTCGAAGCCGACATACGGCATCCATGGCACGCCCGACCCCGACAAGATCGGCAAGACCAGTTCGCATGGCTGCGTGAGGCTGACCAACTGGGACGCGCAGGAACTGGCGAAGATGGTCAGCCCCGGCGTGTGGGTGCAGTTCATCGACTGAGCCTGTACGGATGGTCGAAGGATCAGTCCGGGCCGATCGCCTCAGGACTGGCTCGCCACCTTCATCGTGCCCTTGTCCTCTTCCTTCAGGAGGGCGTCGATACGGTCACGCTCCTTCTTGAAGGCGACGAGTTCCTTGTCCTTCAGCGAATGGCCGACAGGCAGGCGCACGCGGAGCGGATCGACAGGGCGGTCGTTGATCCTGATCTCGAAATGGACGTGCGGACCAGTTGAAAGGCCGGTCGAGCCGACATAGCCGATCACCTGACCCTGGCGGACATGGTCGCCCGGTTCTATCCCGGAGGCGAAGGCGCTCTGGTGGGCGTAGAGCGTCTCGTAGCCGTTGGCATGGCGGATGACGGTCTCCTTCCCGTAACCGGACGCCCAACCGACCTTCTCCACGACGCCGTTGCCGGCGGCCAGAATCGGCGTCCCGCGCCGGGTAGCGTAGTCGACACCGGTATGCATGCGCATGATGCCGAGGATCGGGTGGCGCTCCATGCCGAAGCCACGGCTGATACGAGCGCCCGGAGCAGGGTTCCTGAAAAGGAATTGTCGAGCGCTCTTGCCGTCCTGGTCGAAATAGTCGACCGAGCCGTTCTTCATCTGGAAACGATAATAGGTATGGGTCGTCCCGGCGAATGTGGCGCTGGCATAGAGCAGTTCCGATTCGTCCGACGCGGTGCCGTCGTCCTCCGGCCGCGAGAACAGGACGGTGATCCGGTCGGCGGGCGACAGGCGCGACTGGTAGTCGACATCCGGCGCCATGATCTTGATGAGTTGCCGGGTCATGTCTTCAGACATGCCGTAGGAGTAGGCGGTCCGGTAGACGCCGTCATAGATCGTCGGAAGGTCGCCCCTGACGGCGACGGGTGGCGATGCGTCAAAGGCGGTGGCGATGTCGGGGTCCGGCTCGGGCTCATCAGCCGGCACATATTGCTGCCGATCATCGAGCGCTATCGTCAGAAGATGCCTTGTGTGGTCGTACACGCTGGTGCGGACGATATGGCTCTCGCCTTTCCTTGTTTCGACGCCGACGCGCAGCACGCTGCCAACCTTCAGGGTCGAAGTGTCGAGCAGTTTGGCGATGGCATCGGCCATGCCTTTCGCATCTTCTTCCGCATAACCGGAATCGACGAATGCCTGGGCTATATCCTTATCCTCGGTGAAGGGGATCAGATCTTCGGCGAAGCCTTCCGAAGAATCGGCGTCGGCGTCCTTCTGGGCAATCGAGACGTTTTCCTGGACGATATGGACGCCGAGCTGGGCGGCGAGCGGACCGTTGGCGAGTGATTCGGAATCGCCGAATCGTTGTGGGTTGATGTAGTGAAGCGCCTCTACCCTGACGTCGCCGTCGGTCAGCCCGGCACCGGCGGTGCGCACGACCTTCTCCACCTCGTCGGTGCTCAGCCCCGTGTTCTCGTCGAAATTGGCGGTATCGATCGGGAAGTCGATCGACTTGAGACTGACCTCGCTGTCCACCTTGGCACCGTAGATCTGCCCCGTCGTCGCGGTCTGCTCCGCGCCGTCCTCGGCGAAGATCTCGCGCGGACTGAAGGGCGGGTAGGAGCGGTTTGTGGTGTGGCCGGCGGCAAGTGCCATCTTGATCTCGATGAAGGGCACCATGCGTACGACGTCGCGGTCGCCGACCTTGGTGACGGTCGAAACCTCCATGCGGCGCTTGTCTCGGGCCTTGGCGACAGCGCGGGGAGGGGAGAGCCGGTCGGTCTTCGCCTTTTCGCCGGAGCCCGCCTCATGGGCGCCCGCGACGATCCGGGCGATCTCCGGCGGGGTCGCGAGCTGCTCGCGTCCATCAAGCGCCGCGAAGAGCGCCACACCCATAAGAACGCTCGAGGTAAGACCGGTCAGAAAAGTGCCGGAAAGCCACCGGGCCGAAATCTCCCGCCTGTCGGGCGGGCCTGCGCGGCCATCGGCGATCAGCGGCGGTTCTTCGCCCATACCCGCTATGCTCAGCTCGATGTCCTGCATTCTTCGGGAATGTCCCCCGGACCGGCGCCGGCCTGTTATTTTGTCGTTATGTCAAGCAGTCGGCGGCCGCCGATCGCCGATTTGTTCTGTCGAAATTGCCTGCCGAACGTGACGAAGTCAACGAACGCCGCCCGATCCGCACAGTTCAGCGGCTTCTTCTGCCGGCCGGCCCAAGGCGGGTCTGACGACGAGGCCCGGGATAGGAAGCGAATGGGGCTCGAATGTGGCTTGGCTGGAGGACCATCGCCGACCGGTGCCAAGGCGCGCCAGAACAGGCTGACGCAGGGTCAGCAAGGCTGTCGCAAAAAATTCAAAAAAACTCGAAATCGTTGTTGACACCTCGGAGGCCCCCCGACTATATACGCCTCACCAACGACGGCGGCGACGCTGCTGGCGACGAAGAAGTTCGCTTCTAAAGATCGCGACGTTGGGCGAAATCAAGAGAGCCGCGTGAGCGACACTCGACAGGCCCGAAGCCAAAAGCGACTAGGGCCACGACACTGCGTCTGCGGTGTCTGTTCTTTGAAAACTGAATATTGAAGAAAGAGAAACGTGGGCGGCAGAGGCTCGCGGAACCTCGATCCCCGCCAGGGGTGACATGGTTCCATCAAGAGACTTTGGCGGACACGTTTCGAGAGAAGTTACACTTTGTGTGAAAACATAAAGGTGTGAATGTTCTCGTCGATTCAAGCGTGACCAAGTAAGCCAAATCAAAATCTCTTAAACTTGAGAGTTTGATCCTGGCTCAGAACGAACGCTGGCGGCAGGCTTAACACA
>JBDZVC010000554.1:0-2424 GCA_040255475.1 Phyllobacteriaceae bacterium
GTGATGGTCAAGGGGCCGAGCGGCCTGATGGCGGTAACGCCGCCGGGCGAGCGGCCGAAGCTGAATGGAGCGACGCTCCACTGGCCCAACGGCGTCGAGGGCACGATCCTCGGTGCCGCCGACCCCGAGCGCTTCCGCGGGCCACAATTCGCCGCGGCGTGGAGCGACGAAATCGGCAAATGGCCCAACGCGGAGGCGGCCTGGGACATGCTGCAGTTCGGCCTCAGGCTCGGCGACCGGCCGCGGCAGATCGCGACCACGACGCCACGGCCGACGAAGCTGCTGAAGCGGCTGCTTGCCGATCCGCACACGGTGGTGACGCGGATGACGACGGCCGAGAACCGCAAGCACCTGGCGCAGGGGTTTCTGAGCGCCGTCGTGGCGCGCTATCGCGGCACGCTGCTTGGCCGGCAGGAGCTCGAGGGCGAGCTGATCGAGGACCTGCCAGGAGCGCTGTGGACGCGCGACATGTTCCGCCCGTTCATGGGCGGGGAGGTCGGCCGCAAGGTGGTGGCGGTCGATCCGCCGGCCACCAGCGGGGCCGGCGCCGACGCCTGCGGCATCGTGCTGGCAGGACGGGTTGGCGACGGCGTCGCCGTGCTCGCCGACCATACGCTGAAGCCGGCGCCGCCACTGGTCTGGGCCCGGCGCGCGGTGGCGCTGTACGAGTCCGCCGGCGCCGACTGCATCGTCGCCGAGACCAACCAGGGCGGCGAGATGGTGAAGGCCGTGCTGGCGCAGGTGGACGCCAATGTGCCGGTGCGCATGGTGCACGCGACGCGCGGCAAATGGCTGCGCGCCGAGCCGGTGGCGGCTTTGTATGCGCAGGGCAGGGTGCTCCACGCGCCCGGCCTCACCGCGCTCGAGGACGAGATGTGCGCGTTCGGCGTGGATGGCATGAGCGGCGGCCATTCGCCCGACCGCGTCGACGCGCTGGTATGGGCGGTGACCGAGCTGATGCTGCGGGACGGGCCGCGGGTAAGAGGGATGTGATGAGCGTCGACCAGGCGATCAGGACGCTGACGTGGCGGATAAAGGCCGCAACGGTGGAAATGCGTGTTGGCCTGGCGCTGCGGGTATTGGAGCGGCGATATCGACCCGATCAGCCACGGATGCCGGCGGGGACGCCGGAGGGTGGTCAGTGGACAGTGGACGGAGCCGGACATGGACGGCAGGTCGCGGCGGGCTTTGGACGCGTCGTCTTTCACGGCGTGGTTATCCGCCAGAACTACAATTCTACGCTGGATCAGACAGAATGTTGGTTCTATGACCGGCGCGAAGACTATCGCTTCATGAAGACATGGCCCGGCAGAACTGACTGTCCCGTTGGGTACATCTTCTGATCGCGGAGGATTTCATGAGGGTCGGAACCTGGAAAATAAGCGAACGTCTCGAGGCGGCACTGGCGGCGTGGCTCGAACAGTTCGAGGCGGGGCAGGGCAGGATCGACTACCCGATCTACCCGTCGGTAATGTGGAGCCTTGGCGGGTCGGCCGGCGGCGACGATGGGCGGGCGAACACCCTTCCGGCCTGCTACAGCGCGGGCTTCTATCGTTGTGATCCCAAGCCCAAAGGCGATCGGCTGATCTTTGTGCCGAGCCGGCGGTTCGGCTTTGTGGTGTTCCTGCCCTGCGCGCAAGATGTGGCGTCGGACCGGCGACATGTCGATTTCGATGGCGAGCATATCGTGGTCCGCTGAGGCCGGATGCGAAGTGCGCGCCTCACCGCGCTCGAAGACGAGATGCGCGTTTGATGCTGCGCGATGGGCCGCAGGTGCGGGGGTGTGATGGGTAGCCGTGATGATTGGACGATCAGCGCAGCAGTGACCGCGCTGATCGCACGCGCTATCGCCGATTTCGTCAAGGACTACTCAAGACCCGAATTTGCCTACTATCCCTTGATCACCTGGCGGGCGGGCGGCCAAGCCACGAGGCCCAATCAGGCGCCAACAGATATGCCTGATCGTTACGACCTGGCGCTGATCCCTCGGACCGACCTGCATGCGAGCAATTTTGTTGCCATCGCCGCCCCTCAGTTCGAGGTCGTGGCGTTCGTGCCGCGCGACGAGGACGCGGCATCCGGGCGTCGGCTGATCGACTACGACGGCAGAGACATTGTGGTGCGCTAAAGCGCGCGCCGTCCTATCCAGCGGAGTTCATCAATGCCCAATCTTCTCACCCGCCTCGTCGGTGGCCGATCCGTCACGCCTGAAAGCAAATCTACGCAGGTGCTGATGGCGCTGCGCGACCTCGGCGATCCCGACTGGACGCGGCGGAGCTTTCCGGCGCTGGCGCAGGAGGGGTTCGCCCGCAACCCGGTGGTGCATCGCTGCGTACGGCTGATCGCCGAGGCGGCCAATCGCGTGCCGCTGGTCGTGATCGAGGATGGAAAGCGGCTGACGCAGCATCCGCTGCTGGCGCTGCT
>JBDZVC010000103.1:0-12956 GCA_040255475.1 Phyllobacteriaceae bacterium
ACGATCGCGTCCTTGCCGACGAGGTCGATACGGCTGACGTGGCTGTCGAGGTTGACGCGCACGCAGGGCCAGTTGAGCCTTGCCGCCACCTGCTCGATATGCGTCGATTTGCCCGTGCCGTGATAGCCCGAAACCATCACGCGGCGGTTGAAGGCGAAGCCCGAAAGGATGGCGAGCGTCGTCTGCTCGTCGAACAAATAGTCGGGGTCGAAATCCGGCACATGCTCGTTGGCGGCCGAATAGGCCGGCACGACCATGCTGGATTCAAAGCCGAACGTTTCCTTAACCGACACGGTCGTGTCGGGCAGATTCGCGATATCGCGGTCGATCTTGTTCATCATGCCTCCAGCACGGAACCTCTCCCGCGCCGCTTTGTTTCCAATTTTCAGGGGGCCGTCTTAAGGCTTTTTCCTGCCGGATAGAAGCCGCTGAAACGAAGCGCTCAGCACAAGCCTGCCTGTCTGAGCAGCCGGTAGGCCTGGATCACCTCGCGGAACCGGTCTTCCGAACCCCTGTTGCCGCCATTCGCATCGGGATGGTGGCGCTTCACCAGTTCCTTATAGCGCGCCTTGATGTCGGCGCCAGTCGCCTTTACGTCAAGCCCAAGCGTTTCCAGCGCCTTGGCCTCAAGCGGCCGCGCCTTGCGCTCATGCTGCGGACGGTTCTCCTGCGAACCGAACAGGTTGAAAGGATCGCGCGTGCGGCGGAAATAGCCCGCGCCGCCAGAACGCACTTGCGAGAAATCGGCCGCCGCGCGCGGTCCCGACGCCGCTCCCATCTTCCAGGTCGGCCGATGGCCGGTCAGCGCTTCCTTCTGGAAGCGTGCGATCTCGGTGTCAGCAAGGCCGGAAAAGTAATTATAGCCCTTGTTGTATTCGCGCACATGCTCGAAGCAGAAATGGAAATACTCACCCTCGCGCATGCGTCCGACCGGCGCCTTGTGCGTGCCGGCTTCCGTGCACCCGTCCCACTGGCAGCGCTGCGGATGCGTTTTCAGTTCCACGTCCGGGTCCGGCCGGATGCGGATGCGCTCGAAATATTTCGAATAAGGCTTCATGCTGCCGCCAATTATGGGCGCTTCGTCCGGCGATACAAGAATTGACATTTCGGGGATGATCGGCCTACCGGCTGAATCGTCGGTTTACAAGACGATGGCGGCGGTTCGCGATCTGCCCCGCCTATATGGTAAGGCCTATATGGTAAGGAATGACGGCGATGCCCATTCAATCCGAGATGGAAGCGAAATTGAAAAGCGCGCTTTCGCCTGACAGGCTGGAGGTCATCAACGAGAGCCATCTCCATGCCGGCCATCATCATCTCGAATCCGGCCATGAAGCGGTTTTCGACGGCACCGGCGAAACGCATTTCCGCATCCGCGTCGTCGCCCCGTCCTTTGCCGGCATGAGCCGAGTAGAGCGCCATCGCGCCGTCAACAGTCTGCTGGCGAACGAACTGAAGACCGGCGTCCATGCGCTTGCGATCGAGGCGGCGGCACCGGGCGAGAAGACGCGCTGGTAACAGGCGGCTAGGCGGGTCCCACCAGGCCATCGATGACCGCAGCAAGGGGTGCCGATAGGCCTTTTGGCCTCGCCGTCTGCCTTACTGTCGTTCCAGCGTGTGGCGCGTCTGCCGCAAGGGCAGCGATCGCCGCGGCCTCGATGCAGTCGATATACCGCGCTGGCGTATGGAGACGATGCTTCCAGCCAGCCAGCGCCCCTCCGCCCAGGATCAGCGTGCGCGCGCCGGCCGTGACGGCTCGTTCGGCCAGACTGTCGAGAGCACCCAGCACCGTCTCCGGCGAACGAACATAGTCGAATCCGGCCCCGTCCACGGCAAAGACGCCCGCAAAGCCGCTTGCCGGCCTTACCGCGGCCACGCATTCCTCGAGCATGCCGATCCACGGCAAGCCGACCGTTATGATCGCGAAGGTATCGGCGAACCGGTCCGCGGCTCGGATCGACGCCTCCGCCAGCCCCACCACCGGGCAAGGAGCGAGTTCGCGCAGGGCCTCCAGGCCCGGGTCTCCGAAACAGGACAACAGGATCACGTCGGGATCCGACTCACGACGCGCATAGGCATCAAGGGCCGCATGGCTGGCCACCGCGTAGGCGACGCGCGTCGCGACGACCGGAAAGCCGAAACTTCCCGTCACCGTCGTCAATTCTGCTTCCGGCGGCAGATGGGTGGCCGCCTGCGCACGCATCGCCGCCGTCATGGCCTCGTTGGTGTTGGGATTGAGAAGGAGGATCCGGCGCATCGTTTCTTCAGCCCGCCTTGTCGAGTGCCAGCCAATGGCGGGCAATCTCGTCGCGCCGCGCGACCCATGCCCCGCCACGCTGCCGGATATGGGCGAGGATCGTCTCGAGCCCGCCGATCCTTGCGGGGCGGCCGATGACGCGGAGATGCAACCCGATAGACATCATACGTGGGCGGTCTGCGCCCTCCTGCCATAGGCGATCATAAGCCGCGATCACGTAATCGGCGAAGTCGCGGCCGTTGACGAAACGCTGATTGCCGAAGAAATTCATATCGTTGGTGTCGAAACTGTAGGGCAGCACGAGATGACGCTTCCCTCCGACCGGCACGAAAAAGGGCAGGTCGTCGCAATAAGCATCGCTGTCGTAGAGGAAACCGCCATGTTCGATCAGCAGCCGCCGCGTATTGGCGGATGATGCGGAACGCGTGTGCCAACCGACCGGCGTCATGCCGGACGCGGCGCGTATGGCGAGAACGGTACGTGTGATGGCCTTGCGCTCGGTCGCTTCGTCCATGCCGGCATGGCGCTCCCAGCGCCAGCCGTGACAGGAAATCTCATGGCCGCGCGCCACCGCGTCCCTGGCGATCCATGGCGACCGCTCGATTGCCCGACCGCACGCGTTGAGCGTCACCGCCACGCCCGCGGCGGAAAGCGTTTCGATGATCCGCCAGTAGCCAGCTCTCGTTCCATACTCGTAATGTGAATCTTGGCACGGGTCGACGGCGTCGTGGATTTCCTCGACCGCCTCATAGACCCCCTCGTTCCGCTCGTCTCCGTCACGGATGGAAAGCTCCGCGCCCTCCTCGATGTTGAGGACGAACGAAACGGCGACACGCGCCTTCCCCGGCCAGTTCGCGTCGGGCAAATTGGCGCCATATCCGATGAAGTCCCGGCCGGCCGGCATGTCAGTCATGGACTTTTCTCCCGACAATGGCAGGCGCGGTCGGCCACCCCGAAATCGATATAACGGCGGCAACACGACGGAAATGGTTGCAGCGTACCGGGGCAGTTGAACGGTACCCGGCAGTTGAATAAATGTGTACGTGCGGCATCAGGGTTCCTGGGATGGACAACAGTGAAAAGTTACGCTGGATCGAAGCCTATCGATTGAGCGGAAATGCCGGGCGGGTGTGTGCCGAGTTCGGCATTTCCCGCCCGACTTTGCGGAAATGGCTGCGTCGATACGACGAGTTCGGCGTTGCGGGACTGGAGCCGCAGAGCCGCAGGCCGACGCATTCGCCGAATCGCAAGGTCTTCGAGCGCGAAGAAGCCCTGATCCTCGATCTGCGCAGGACGCGTGGGCTGGGCATCCACAGGCTTCGGCAGGAGCTGAAGGAATCTCACGGCATCGATCTTTCGTCCGACACGATACTGAAAGTGCTCCGGCGCGCGGGTGAGTTCACGGGAAGTCCCGGGAAAGACCGTAAGCCGACCGATTCGCATGCGTCCACCGACGTCCTTGCAGATATGCCTGGAAACGCCTTCCACGGCATCGCGCCGGACGACCATATCGCCAACGCCATTGCCAGCCTTATCACCCATGGACGATTCCGCCCGGGGCAGAAGCTCAGCGAACAGGCGCTCGCCAACCGGCTCGGCGTCGGCAGGACGCTTGTCAGGGAGGCACTGCGCAGGCTGTCGGCAGGGGGGCTGGTCGTTCTGGAACGTAACCGCGGAGCATTCGTCGCCGATCCGTCGTTGACCGAGGTGCGCGAGGCATATGCGGCGCGGAGGCTTATCGAGGGTGCCATCGTCGCCGATGTCTGCCGCCATTGCACCGCCCACGACATCCGGCTCCTTCGCCGCCATCTCGAACGGCAGATCGAGGCTAAACAATCGGGCGACAGAGGACGTTTCGTCCGCCTGCTCACGGAATTCCACATGCTCATCGCCTCCCTGGGCGACAACCGCATCCTCGAGGGCTTCGTCCAGAACCTTGCCGCCAAGACTTCTCTTGCCGTGATCCTCTACGACAGCGGCGGCCCGCCGACTTGCGGCGTCGAGGAACACGCCCGCCTCATAGACCTCCTGGCCGCCGGGGACGTAGATGAAGCGACGGCGCTGATGCAGCGCCATCTTTCCGACAACCAGCACAGGCTGCCGGGATCGTCCGTACTCGACCATACCGGCTGAGCCGTTCGCTCCCGACATGCCCTGCATCCTTCGTCGCCGGCCTTCAATGCGATACGGACGCCAATTCCTGGCCCGGTCGGATTGGCCGTGCCGCGAGCAGGCAGGCCGCAGCGATCAGCGCGGCTACGGCACCCGAAGCGGCAGCGACGGTCGGGCTGGCACCGGCCTGCTGCAGACTGCCGTAGATCAATGGCCCGAAAATGCCGCCGACGGGTCCCGCGACATTGATATAGGCTGCTCCCGAGCCACGGATGCGTGTCGGATACGATTCGCCCACATAGGCGAAGAACGGCGCGGCGGCACCCTGTGCGAAGAACAGCACCAGTGAGTAGAAAACCACCACTATCGCGAAGCCCTGCGCAACGAAAAGGAGGAGCGCCGTGCACACCGCAGCCAGTGTCTGCGCGATGATGACGGTCCCCCTTCGCCCGATGCGGTCTCCAAGCCAGCCGAAGAAAAGATAGCCGACCAGCGCAACCGCATTGCCGATGAAAACCGTCCATAAGGCGCCGGTAAGTTCGATCCCCTTCGCCTGCGACAGCACCGAAGTAGCCAGCACCGTCAATTGCGAATCGGCGATGATCTTGAAGAAGAACATGGCACCGAGGGCAATCGAATGACGGCGGAGTGCAGGTGTGAACAGCTCCGCGTAGGTATTGAGCCGGTCGCCCGCCATGTCGAGTTGCCACTTCCGGCCGAGCGCTTCGGCCTCGGCGACCTTGCCGTCCCGGCGCAACTCGCGCAGCCGCTTCACCTTCAGGAAATAGGGGGATTCCTTGAGCCCGAAACGGCAGATGAGGATCACCGCGAGCGGAAAAGTCGCTATGACGAAAACACCGCGCCAGCCGACCGTCGGCGTCAATACGGCCGCGAGGCCCGCCGATAGCATGACACCAAGCGGCCAGCCGGCCTGGACAATGCCATAAAGGAAGCCTTTCGCGCGCGCGCCGAACACTTCATTGAGATAGGCTGAATTGACCGCCTGCTCGGACATGCCGAAACCGGCGAGCGACCGCACGATGACGAGCGAGACGGGGCCGACAGCAAGAGCAGCCAGTCCCGAGCTGATGGCCGCGCCGCCCGTCGTCACCACCAGCGCGAAGCGACGGCCGACGAAATCGATCAGCGGCCCTACGGTAAGCGCGATAACCAGGGAGCCGAGACCGACGAAGGTCGCGACATAGGAGGCGGTCGCATTGCTCCATCCGAAGTCGGCCTGGATCAGCGGCAAGAGGTTGCCAAACGTGATCAGGTCGTAGACCGCGAAAGTCCACGCAAGCAGGGCCACAATCGCCGTGTAGCCGACCTGACCACGGGTCAGCGGTGGGAATTCGTCAGCGCCTTCCGCCAGGCGCGGCGCTTTGTCCGTCATACCAATAGTCATATTCCTACCCTCTCCCTTAGCGCAGATCGCGATGTCCCGTATCGCATGGCGCGCATTATTGTATGATGTGAAAATATGTTGTCGTCAATATTCGATATTGTGGACAATATTGGGTGTATGCGCGGATTCTCGAGCTTTCCTTGCGAAGGCGCTATGGTGTCCGCCGGCTTTGGAAATTATGTATACGTACTGCCACGCCGGGCCTGCTCGTCCTCTTGGGCGGTTCGGCGGTGAGCCGTATCCAGAGGTGGCGATCCGACGCAGATGGGTTCGGAACGGGCACGCCTCGAAGCGGACGCCGCTCGCAGATTCCCGTCCTTGTGCGTCACTTTGCTGCAATGCACAAAATGCACCCCAGCCATGCATCGCCGTGCATTCAAATCAGGCCGATTGCCCATTATTTGAGCGGCATCGAACAACACCGCTTCAAGCGAGGGCAAGAAAATGAACGTGATCCGCAATTACCGCAACTGGCGCCGTTTCCGTAAGACCGTCAACGAGCTCAGCCGTCTGACCGACCGCGAGCTGGACGATATGGGCCTGCGCCGCGGCGACATCTACTCGGTCGCCAAGTCGGCCATCTGACGAACAGCTTACGACGGGGTTCCTCCTCCCACTCCGTCGAAAAGACCGGCGTTTCCTCCCATCGCCGGTCATCCAACGCAAAGCCCGCCGATCCTCCCCGGCGGGCTTTGTCGTATCCGGAGCTTGGCTTCAGGTCCGATTGTCGTAGCGGCACAGCCTGGAAGCGCTCAGGGAAGGCGCGTTAGCTGTCTGATCCGGTGCGTCTTGAAACGATGATCGAATATACGATCAGAATACCGCACCCGCCGATGGTTGATGGTCAATGGATGAACCACTCCTCGGCAAGGGAAGAGGCGGCTCGGTTATGCCCCAGATTGGCAATAATGCCTCTGTTCCTTGCAAACCGTTGAAACGCCTTGCGGGCATCATGACCTGTTCGTGAGCCGGCAAGCGCTTTCCGGCACACTTCGGCGGCGCCCGACTGGTCCAGATCGGGTATGCCCTTCCATTCGAGCAGAAACTGGTATGCGTCGAGAACGCTCTCGATCTCATGGGGAAATCCGAGACCCGTGAATATCGCTACAGGTCGGTCGAACTTGGGATTTGCCATTTCATTTCCTCTGTTGCTGGCTCCTTCCAACATCGGAAATTGGCGTGATCAGGGTCGGCCTCCGTCACAAATGACGAAGGCGCGTGAGGGTTCGTGAGACGTGGCGAAAGGCGGCGTGGTGTTCCGTCGCTGCCTGCTGGCGGGCAGTAAGGCGCGGATCAGTCGGTCCGTCGCTCGGAACTGGCTGCGCCCAATCCCAAGCGGACTCGTGTGACGCCGCAGAAATTGCCAGTTTTAAGAGGCCGGATTTGTGGTATCCAGCAGTCAAGTCAATGTCGAGCGATGAGCGCATTCTTCATCAGGATCGGCCATGTATGTACCGCCGCATTTCCGCGAACCGCGTTCCGATGTTCTTTATGGTCTGATCGAGCATAACCCGCTCGGTGTGCTCATCACGCATGGCCGAAACGGGCTCGATGCCAACCATATTCCGTTTCACCTTGACCGAAGCCGCGGGGAACACGGTGTGCTGGCCTGCCACGTCGCACGTGCCAACTCCGTCTGGCAGGACGTATCGACCGGTGATGAGGTCCTGGTCGTGTTCCGGTCGACCGACGCCTATGTCTCGCCCAATTGGTATCCGAGCAAACACGAGCATCATCGGCAGGTGCCGACCTGGAATTACCTCGTGGTGCACGCTCATGGCCGGATAACAGTGCGCGATGAAGAGTCTTTCGTGCGCAGGAATGTCGCGCTGCTGACCAAGACGCACGAAGCGTCGCAGCCACTCCCCTGGAAGATGGGAGATGCCCCGCGCGAGTTCATCGATACGATGGTCAAGGCCATCGTCGGCCTGGAAATCGAGATCACGCGCATTGTCGGCAAAGCGAAGCTTAGCCAGAACAAGGAGGTCCGGGACATACGGACCGCGGGCGAGACACTTCTGGCGCAAGGCTCACAGACGATCGGGGCCGCGATGTGCGCGGCCGCTGACGCCAAGGAGCAAGAGACGCACTAAATCCCGTTCCACACGTCCTGGGCCGATGTCACCAGGAACCTGGAAAGCCGCCCCCTCTTCGGAAAGGGCTTCTTATAGGCCGAGACGGTTGGCTGCCGCCGTAGCCATCGCTTCCGCAAGGCTCATGTCCCATTGCGAGCGGCAATAGCTCCTGAAATCGAAGCTGGGCAGCGCGGGGCAAACCTCGAATTCGATGAGATGGACCGTGTCGTCGGCTTCGACCCGCAGATCCATCGAGAACACGTCGCGCAGACCGAGATGGCGCATCAGCCGATCGGCGATATCCCGGATTTTCGCATCTGCGTCCGGTTGACTGTCGGTAACGTCGACCACTCCGGGCTCGACATAATTCCCACCTGCCTTGGCGGCCACCCCTGCCTCCCCATAGAGCTCCATGCTTTCCGCCATAGTGAGAAAATCACCGCCGGAATCCACGAAGGACACACCGAGCGCTTCGACACCGGCGGTCGGATCGACGGCAAGGAAACTTGCGCGAACATTCCGGCCGGATACATAGGGCTGCACGATGGTATCGTCGGAATAGGCATCATGGATGCGGCGGCTGATCGCCAAGGCATGGTTGAGATCAGAGCAGCGGGAATCCGGCCAGATGCCGATCTTGGCGCCGAGTCTGTTCGGCTTAACGAACCAACCATCGGCCGAGGCAGGTGGTTCAATCACCCATTGCCCATTTCGAGCAAGCCCGGCAGGTGGAACGGGCAACCGAAGACCTGCAAGCACGCAGCCGGACCGGAATTTGTCCTGGCAGAGCGCAAAGACAGAATCATCCGAGCCGATGGTCCTCAGACCGTTGAGCCGCGCGAGCGCCGGTGCGACACCCCCTCGGAAATAGGCGATGCCATCGGAAAGCGTCCATACAAGAGCTTTTTGAAGATCGGCCGTTCCGACGATCCCTGGAGCCTTGTCCAACTCGACCGGCTGGAACGACAGACCGCGCGATGAACATGCCTGCTCGATCTCGTCGAATTCTCGCGGGATGTCTGTGGACTGAGCTAGATAGGATGCGATCTCCATGGCTCGCTCCGGTGCGAAGCCCGCGGCTGTCAATCGATCGAAGCAGGCTTTTTCCGGTTCGTAGACGAGGATCAATTCGGGCTTCAAAGGTCGCTCTTTCGGCTGCAGAGTTCGAAATTGCCGCTCAATCGGTGCAACGGCTGATCTATGGATGCAAGCACGTTGATACTTATCCCCGTGAAGGAGACGGTCGATTGACGTTGCACCGAAATCGAAGGAGCCTGAATTATTTATTCCCGGCCATGAGCGAGCATGCCTGACCATCTTTCCTGGAATGAGCTGGTACGGCCGGACGGTATTGTCGTCGAACCGCTGGGCTCCGGGATCTTCAGGTTCTCCGAGCTCGCCTTGATCCAGCAGGAACGTAGCAACTTCTACCTAGTCCAGGGGGCGGAGCGTTCGTGCTTGATCGATGGCGGCTGGGGCCTCTGCTCCGACCTCCATGATCACTTTCCTGCGGGGACCACGACACTTGTCGCCGTGGGTACACACAGCCACTACGATCATATCGGCTACCTCAATATTGCGAAGCACCGACTTGGTCATCGAGCCGAGGCCCACATATTTCGTGAACCAGGCGTGGTAGCCACGCAGGCGTGGCCTTTTCTGGTCGATCGCCCGTGCCTCGCGGGCGGTGGTTGCATCGATGTGGAAACGATCAAACAGAACTCCTGTCCGCTCACCGGCTTCCTCGATGATGGGGAAGAGGTCGACCTCGGAGGACGTGTGCTCCATGTGCTTCATACGCCGGGGCATTCTCCCGGATCGATCAGCCTGTTCGACGATTTGAGCGGCACGCTGTTCTGCGGAGACATTCTGTTGGAAGGTGATATCTATGACGATATCCCCGGCGCAGACAGGAAGGCGCTGCTAGGAAGCCATCAGCGATTGGCATCGCTTCCATTCAGTCAAGTGTTGTCGGGTCATGGCCAAACGATGGATCGAGCACGCGCCTTTGACCGCATCGAACGGTACCGAGAAAGCGCGACAGCCGGCTGATAGCGGCTGTCAGGCATTGCAGGCGATATCCGACGCACCAAATTCGGGGCGCCTCCGCCGGCGCCCTTGCGGCTCCCTCCTTCTTGCGCGCTCGATGCTGGCCCCAGAATTGATTTCTTCGCAACATGTGATCTAGTAGTCGCCTGCCGTGTGACAGAGGTGAAATCAATTCGCTTCGATAGGCCCATGACGAGCTCCCCTTCGGAGGAACATTCGCCGCATGCATTTTCCGGGCTCTGAAATTGACCCCGCCACTCTCGAAATCTTTCTCGCAGCCCTGGGGGAGACCCATGTTGGCGTCTGCCTTTGCGACGCGGACGACCGGGTGCAGTTCGTCAATGAGATGTTTCGCTCGACGTTTTTTCCCAGCGCGCCGCCGATGCCGTTCGATTTTGTCGACGCCATTGCCGCTGACATCGTGTCGGGCAAGGGGATCAAACTGGAAAGCATGCCACTGGATGTGTTCGTGCCGCGCGTGAGGGCGCGCCGAAAGAATGGCGACGACCGATACAATTTCGCGTTGGACATGATGGACGGCAGTTGGTGGTGGGTGAACGACCACCGGCTGCCGAACGGCTGGATTCTCGTTGTCGCGAGCGACATATCGCAATCCAAGAACGAGGAGGTCAGGTTGCGGGCTGCCCATGACGCGGCGGTGAAGGAAACGCAGGTCGATGCTCTCACAGGTGTCGCCAGCCGCAAATATGGCCTGCAGCACGCGCAAATAATCCTGACTGAACATGGGCTTGCGCACCTGCCGGTCTGTTTCGCCATACTGGACATCGATCATTTCAAGCGGATCAACGATACGTATGGACACTTGGTCGGAGATGAGGTGCTTGTCCATTTCGCACGGCATCTTTCCGACAAGCTCGGGGATGGCGATTTTGTGACCCGCCTGGGCGGAGAGGAATTCCTGGTCGTCCTGCCGAATGCAGCGGAAGAGCGCGCAGTGCTGCGTTTGCAACGAGCGCTGCTTACCCTGGAGCCGCTACCAAGCACCAAATCGCACGCGCCTCTGACGTTTACCTTTAGCGGAGGTGTCACGCTGGCCCTGCAGCAGGAAACTCTTCCCGAGATATTCCGCAGAGCCGATGATGCGTTGTACATCGCCAAGCAGAATGGACGGGCGCGAATTGAAGTAGCGGACCGCAGCGCATTCAACGCCGCGTAGCATTCCCGGTTCGGCAGTCGATGTGACAGGACAGGCAGCCGGCTTCAGACGACCGCGCTGCAGGCGCTTTTGGACCTACCGGAGATCGACACCGCTCGAACTCCGGGGCAGTGACCACCGACAAACTGAGCGTCCTTGATTGACCGCCCGGGCCGAGCGGCGATGGCGCGCCCGCGCTTGTTCGCCGGCGAACATTTTCGCGCTGGTGGTACACAGCCACCTTTTTCATGGTCTTCGCCTCCAGGAAATGAAGACTTTTTCGTTACTCCCGACATGCAAATTTTCGAGCGCCTCTTAATCACGATTCAACATGTTTATGACATGCTTTCAAAAATCTAACGGGGAGAAAAATAAATGAATAATCCGGTATTTCTGGTCGCGTGTAGAAATTCCATAGGTAATAAGTGTAAATTTCAGAGAGAAGGATCTGCCTTCGGTTTCTCTGGTGCTGTCATAACTGCACTTGTTGCGGTTCTACTGGTGTCCGGATGCGAAATAACACCCGACAGAACGCTGGTTTCGTCGATATCTACAGAGACTCATCACCCAAACATACCCAACAAGAAAAGGGTGAGGCCGACGCCTGAAAAGGTGACCGCAACGACGCTGGACGTGCAAACGGTGAGCTACGGTTTTCTTGGCCATTCACCCTATATTTGCACGCCGAGCGGCTTTGGAAGGACGTCAAGCTGCTTCCGCAGGGGATAGGCTCAGATCCACGGCACAGGCGACAGCGCCGGATTGCGCGTAGCCGTTCAATGAAACAACTCCAGCGGCCACAGCTTGATTGCCGTGACCGCTGGATCCCCGCCCAGGTACAAGGCTCAGCCGGCGGCAGCCAGCCTCGCCTTGATCCGTTTCAGCTTCGAGCTGACATAGTCGCCCGGGCGCAACTTCCTGTATTCATCGTTGGCTCTTGTCGGCCTGTTCTTGAACACATACCACTCGCCGTTCGGCTCTCGCTTCTGGTAGATGACCCCGTTCTTCGTGCGGTGGCTGAAGCAGGTCAGGGCCCGCGCCGAGCCGCTTTTCGCGTACCAGGTCGCCCGGAAGCAAAGCTTGCCCGGAGGCGTTAGGAACCATGTGCCGTCACCGTAGGAGCTTTTCCTGCCCCGGCCGGTCTCGGCCACGAACCGGCGCTGTTTGGATGGAAAGTAGCCCGCCCCGTCCTTCCAGAGCCAAGACCGGTTGGCGTACAAGCGAAAGAGTTCATCCGTCGTAAGCGGCGTTGCCTTTTCCGCCGCGAGGCTCACCTTGCTTTTCGTCGCAGCGGCGGCATCGAGCGAACCTGTGCCCATGCAGCCGGTGATTGCGACCAGAGCCAGCAATATCTGTAGTTTCCGCATCTTCGTTTCTCCAAGTAGGTCCGTGCGCCTAGTTCGTTGTCCGGTCGGGGACGACCCGCCAGTTCGGGCGTCCGTAACCGCCCGGCCAAGGATAGACTTCGCGATCGTTGAAGTAGACGACGGCAGTCAGCTGAGGGAATTCCGAATGCTTCCGCGCCACGTTCTGCGCCCAGTTCGTCACATAGGCCTGGTCGCCTTCATAGCCCAGTTCCGCCACCATGATCGGCTTCTTGAAACTTTGCGCCAACTGGTAGCCGGGCTCCAGTGCCTCGGTGAACGTCCGATCCTTGCCGAACCGATCGCGATCGTATTTCTGGTAACCGAACACGGAGAGGCCGACGATATCCACGTAGTCGTCCCCCGGGTAGAATTTGGCCAGATTGGCATTCCCCTTCGGCGACCACATGTATCGAGCTGACTTCAGATGTTCGCGGCAGACGGTCACCATGCGCCGATATGCGGCGACGTAGCCTTCCGGGCTCCAATGCGCCCAGGTGAACTGGTTGTCGGTCTCGTCCATCTCCTGGGCCCAGCG
>JBDZVC010000555.1:0-2421 GCA_040255475.1 Phyllobacteriaceae bacterium
CGTAGCCCTGACAGCGCTGAACCGATGCGGGGTTGGTGATGTAGTGGTTCACGCAGAGGAAATGGGTGACGCCCGCTTTCTTGGCGCGTTCGCCCGCACCCTTGCCCGCGTCATATTCGGGCTGGCCGATATGCATCAGCGCGCCGAGTTCCTTCGACTGCTCGGCCGTACCGGAATTCACGGTGATAACCGGGATGCCCTTGGCGACGGCGCCCTGGATCGCCGATTGCAGCACGTCGAAATCGGCGATGGTGGTGACGATACCGTTCGGGTTGGAAGCCGTCGCCTGCTGGATGATGCGCGCCATATCGGCGATGTCGCCGGTCGGCGGGTTGCGATACTCGACCTTCACGCCCTCATCATGCTCGGCATTCTTGAGGGCGTTCTTGATGACGTTCCACCACGAATCCGAATCCGGCGCATGGCTGACGAAGACGAAACGCTCATTGTCGGCGAGCGCGGAAGAAGTGGTCGTCGCCACCGCTGCCACCATCGCCGCGGCCATGAGCACGCCGCGCAGCAAAGCAGATTTCATCGATAATCCTCCCTTGGATACACTCAGGCGCCACATCTTACCCCCGCCTAGCGAGGCGGCAAGCTGCGCTCCTCCCAATTTCGCGCATAATGGAACTTTTATACCATTATTGCGATTGAGTGGAATATTAATTCCATTCTGGTGCGCACCTGTCAAGCGCCGTCTCACGGGCCAAGGCGAGCCGGCCTACAGCCAGGGACGATTGACGAAGGGAAAAGGATTGCCGGCTTTGCGCCCTTGGCGCCTAGGCCTGCTCGTCAAGATAGAGAGGCTTGTCGTCCTCTTCGTTCGCCGCCTGCGCACGCTGCAGGCGATCAGCCGTGATCTGGCAGAGGTTCCGCCACATGCCGCGAATGGCCTCAGCCTTCGCCGATGCCGAACGATCCGCGCCCTGGCTATCCATCACCGAGGAGATACGATTGAAATCCGCCGAGCAACGGCGCACGGAAGCGTCGATCTCCGACACCTGTTCCGGCGTCAGGTTCGCTCCTGCGAGCGCCACCAGCACTTTCTGCGACATCTGCCTCACGAGGCTTGCCTGCTTCGCGAGCGCCTCACCCCAGTCGATTACCATCTTGGGTATCCCACTGCGCCCGCGTCGATTTTCTCATTATCGGCCTGGCAAGGAAACGACGTGCCCTCGACGCGTCAGCGCTTCCAACCACAAACTACTGAATATCCGGACTTATTTATGACCTGGCCCATTCCGGCTTGGGATCTGCCGCAAATAAAGCGGCAAGCGGCACGATTGCAGTCCCGGCGCCCGTCCCTATATTCGCGCGATGATACCGATCTCCGTCCTCGACCTGTCGCCCGTGCCGCAAGGCTCCGATACGGCGCAATCGCTGAAAAACACGCTCGATCTTGCGCGGCACGCCGAACGGTTCGGCTACCGCCGCTATTGGCTCGCCGAGCACCACAACATGCCCGGCATTGCCAGTGCCGCCACGGCGGTGGTTATCGGTCACGTCGCGGCGGGCACCTCGACGATCCGGGTCGGTGCCGGCGGCATCATGCTGCCCAACCATTCTCCGCTGATGGTGGCGGAGGCGTTCGGCACGCTGGCGTCGCTTTTTCCCGACCGCATCGACCTCGGGCTCGGCCGCGCGCCAGGAACCGATCCGCTGACGGCGCGGGCGCTGCGTCGCAACCTCCATTCCGATGCGGATGCCTTCCCGCAGGACGTGGTCGAACTGATGGGCTATTTCCAGCCCATCGAAGAGGGGCAGCGGGTACGCGCCGTGCCGGGCGCCGGTCTTGACGTGCCAATCTGGATCCTTGGTTCGAGCCTGTTCGGCGCGCAGCTTGCCGCCATGCTCGGCCTGCCCTACGCTTTCGCCTCGCATTTTGCCCCAGCCGAGATGGAACGCGCGATGGCGATCTACCGGGAACGCTTCCAGCCCTCCGCGCAGCTTCAGAAGCCGCATGTGATGCTCGGCCTCAACGTCTTCGCCGCGGAGACCGACGAGGAGGCACGGCTGCTCTTCACCTCGCAGCAGCAGGCCTTCGTCAATCTGCGAAGCGGCCGCCCTGGCCAGCTGCCGCCGCCGGTCGCCGGCTATTACGAAACGCTCGAGCCAATGGCGAAAGCGATGATTGACCAAGCACTTTCCTGCACTGTCGTCGGCTCCCCGGAGACGGTGCGGAATGGCATGGAGAACTTCGCCAAGGCAACCGGTGCCGACGAGATCATGGTCACCGGCCAGATCTTTGATCACCGTGCGCGCGTCCGCTCCTTCGAGATCGCGGCGGATGCGGTGCAGGAACTCGCCGGCGCTGCCTGACGCACCGACCTCCCTGCTCCGGTTTGCTGAGCCTGAATTCGGAACCTGCTATTCGACGGTCACCGACTTCGCCAGATTGCGCGGCTGGTCGACATCCGTGCC
>JBDZVC010000556.1:0-2418 GCA_040255475.1 Phyllobacteriaceae bacterium
GCGCTCTTGATGGCGATGGAGCCCTGGCCGAAGGCGGAGAGAACCACGGGTATCTCCTCAGGGGGAATGCCGGGGCCATTGTCCTTGACGGAAATGTACTGGCCGCCGCCGACGGTCCAGCCGACGCGTACGCGGACTTCTCCATTGCTTGGCGTGAACTTCACCGCGTTGGCGAGGAGATTGAGCGTGATCTGGCGGATGGCCCGTTCGTCGCCATAGAGCCTCGGCAGATTCTCCTCGAATTGCTGGATAATGCGGATGCTCTTGTTATGGGCTTTCAACTCCATCATCCGGCAGCAATCCTCCACGATATGCGCGAGCCGGAGCGGTTCCTCGTTGAGAACATAGCGGCCTGCCTCGATGCGCGACAGGTCGAGGATTTCGTTGATGAGGTCGAGCAGGTGCTGGCCCGAATCGTGGATGTCGTGCGCATACTGCCTGTAGCTGTCGTTTTCGAGCGACCCGAGCACTTCCTTCGCCATCACTTCGGAGAAGCCGAGGATGGCGTTGAGCGGCGTTCGCAACTCATGGCTCATCGAGGCGAGGAAACGCGATTTGGCCAGGTTGGCTTCCTCTGCGCGACGCCTCGCCTCGTCCGACATGGATTTGGCGGTCTCGAGTTCCGCGATCAGCGCATCCTTCTCCGAGCGAAAGGAAAGCAGCATCGCAGCGGTACGGTTCAGATGGCTGGCGATATAAGAGAAGAAGGGCAGGGCGAGGAACAGAAGCCCCGCCATGATCGCCTCGACCGGGTTGGAGAGGTTCGCGCCGAAGGCCAGGTAGGCGGCGACCGGGAGCGCGAAGGTCACGACCAGCGCATAGCGGAGCGACGAAGCGATCAGCGCCGTGGCCGCGATTGCGATCAGCAGCACCACCGCCTTGATGACAGGGAACTGGTCGACGCGGCATTCCGGGCAGCCGAGCCAGGCGAGATAGGCCCAGCCGAGCCCGCTGAGGAAATGGCCGACGAGAAGATTACGCGATGCTGCCGCCGCGTCGATTGCCGAGGTCTCGGCCTGGTCGATGCGGCGGGCGGTGACCGCGAGCACGGCATAGAAGGTCACCGTGCAGAAGGCCCAGATCAGGATTTCGCCGCTCATCCCGGCGAAGAGCCCGGCAGCGGTGACGAGCAGCACCATCAGCGGAATGGCGGGTGCACCGCCGATAATAGCGTGGGCGTGCAGCTTCAGAAGTTCACGGTCGAAGACGGGATTGCCAGCCTGCTGGGACAGGCGCTCGCGCGTGCGGCGCACCGCACGAGCCACATCGCTATGGCGATGCGGTTTCCTGCGGTCGACGATGATCTTATCCGCTGTTCGCGAGGGCTGTAACACCGTTCCGTTCTTGCCGGTAAGTCCAGGCCCACAAACTACGGTTGAATGATTAAGAGACCCTTTTGGAACAACGCCAAACTCTATCCTTGCGGTAGCGGTCCGCGCCCCTGTAAGCAGGGAGAGGAAGGAATACGGCGATGAAGCTTTATGACGGAGGGCGCGCTCCGAATCCGCGCCGGGTGAGAGTGTTCCTTGCGGAGAAAGGCATCGAGGTGCCGCTTGTTCCGATCGACATGGGCGCGCTCGGTCACCGCTCGGAGGAAGTCGCCCGCCGCAACCCGCTGAAGCGTCTGCCGGTGCTTGAGCTGGACGACGGCATGGTCATCACCGAATCTGTCGCCATCTGCCGCTACTTCGAGGAACTTCACCCCGAACCGGCGCTCTTCGGCAAAGGCGCGCTCGGCAAGGCAATGGTGGAGATGTGGCAGCGGCGCATGGAACTGAACTTCATGTTCTGTGTCGCGCAGGCGTTCCGCCACATCCACCCCGCCATGAAGGATTGGGAGGTGCCGCAGATCCCGGAATGGGGAGAAGCGAACAAGCCGCGGACGCTCGAATTCCTTGCTTTGCTCGACGACGAACTGGCAAACCGCGAATTCGCGGCTGGCGACGACTATTCGATCGCCGACATCACCGGACTGATCGCGGTCGATTTCATGAAGCCGGCGAGGATCGCCATGCCGCCGGAATTCACCAACGTCATCCGCTGGCATGAAGCGCTTTCCGCGAGGCCGAGCGCCGGGGCCTGAAACGGAATGTCCGAGACACTCGACGGCCTGCTTCGCGAGATCGAGGCTTGCCGGATTTGCATGGAGCATCCGAAAAGGCCGCTTCCACATGGGCCCAGGCCGGTGCTCGTCGCTTCCACGAGCGCGAAAATCCTGATTGCCAGCCAGGCGCCGGGAACGCGTGTCCATGCAAGCGGCGTGCCTTTCGACGACCGCTCCGGCGACAGGCTGCGCGATTGGCTGGGAATGACAAGGGAGCAGTTCTACGATCCATCGCGGCTGGCGATCGTACCGATGGGCTTCTGCTTTCCCGGCCTCGACGCGCATGGCGGCGACCGGCCCCCGCGTGCTGAATG
>JBDZVC010000557.1:0-2417 GCA_040255475.1 Phyllobacteriaceae bacterium
GCTCGCGGATGCCTCGTGCGGACGGGCGAAATCGGCGGTCTGCATGTCTGACGCTCCTGGATTCGCCGGTATATTCCAGCCGGATGGCTGCGTCGGCAGCGCGGAACTTCTACGGTCTTGCGAGCGATATTTATTAGTGTACAAATGAATATCCCGTCAAGATGCGAATGGCGGGAACCATCATAAGTCGAATATTATCAGCGGGTTGGACACTCCGGATTTTCCGATGGACGCGAAGAACGGCGCAATCTCGGGCAATGTGGTCGCCGGCATCGACGTCGGCGGCACCTTCACCGACCTCATCCTGATCGACGGAAGGAATGGCGGCCGGGCCTTCATCGCCAAGACCCCGACCACGGTCGAAAACCAGGCCTTCGGCGTGGTGGCAGCCCTTTCCCAGACAGACTTCCCCATCGAGGCCATCGACCTCATCGTTCATGGCACGACGACGACCACCAACGCCGTGCTGGAACGACGGCTGGCGAAGACCGGCATGATCACGACGCGCGGCTTCCGCGACATCATCGAGCTTGGCCGGCGCACACGGCCCGAGCCCTACGGCATGACCGGCCGTTTCGTGCCGGTGATCCCGCGTGATCTCAGGCTCGAAGTCATCGAGCGGGTCGAGGCCGGCGGGAAGGTGCGTGAGAAGTTGAACGAGGAGGAGGTGCGCGTCGCGGTGGCGAGGCTTCTGGCGGCCGGCTGCGAATCGCTCGTCATCCACTTCCTGCATTCCTATGCCAATCCCGCGCACGAACTACGTGCCGCCGAGATCGCCGCGGAGACATGGCCGAACGATTACATCACGACCGGCCATTCGCTTCTTTCCGAAGCGCGGGAATTCGAGCGCGGCGTCACCGCGTCGGTCAACGCTTCGGTGCAGCCGATCCTCAAGCGCTATATCGAGAAGCTCCGGGCCGAACTCGGAAACCGGGGCTACGATCACGATTTCCTCGTCATGAACGGCAATGGCGGCATGATCTCGGCACGCTTCGTCACCAACGAAGCGGCAAAGACCGTCATGTCCGGCCCGGCCTCCGGCGTCATGGCGGCAGCCTATACGGCGCGCCGGGCCGGCTATCCCAATGTCGTCACCTACGACATGGGCGGCACCTCGACCGACGTGGCGCTGATCCGCAACGCGCAGGCCGCCGTCTCCAACGAGATCGAGATCGAATACGCCATGCCGATCCACGTGCCGATGGTGGATGTACGTACCGTCGGCGCGGGCGGCGGCTCGATCGCGCGGGTGGACGATTCAGGACTGCTCAGGGTCGGCCCGCAAAGCGCCGGCGCCTCCCCCGGCCCGATCTGCTACGGGCGCGGCGGCACCGAGCCGACCATCTCCGACGCCAACCTCCTCCTCGGCCGCCTCAACGCGAAGAAGCTGCTCGCGGTCGGCAGCCCGGTCGATATCGACGCCATCCGGACGGTCTTCGCCGAGAAACTGGGCCGGCGGCTCGGGCTCGACGGGGCGGAGGCAGCGGGCGCGGTGCTGAAGATCGGCAATATCCGCATGGCCGGCGCGATCCGTATGGTCTCCGTCGCCAAGGGCCACGACCCGCGCGATTTCGCGCTCTTCGCCTTCGGCGGCGCCGGGCCGCTGCATGCCTCGGCGCTGGCGCGGGAGCTCGGCATCCCCAAGGTGCTCGTGCCGGCGCGTCCCGGCATCACCAACGCGCTCGGCTGCGTCGTCGCCGACCTCCGGCACGATTTCGTCAACACGGTCAACCAGCCGGTCGCGAGCCTCGACGAGGCGACCGTGGAGGACGTGCTCGCACGGCAAAGCGCCGAAGGACGCGAGCTGATCGAAAAGGAAGCGGTGAGGCCGGAGGATATCCGCCTCGTCCATTCCGCGGACATGCAGTTCATCGGCCAGACGCATCTCCTGAACGTGCTGCTGCCATCGGCCGACGTCTCGCGCGAGACGATCCAGGAACTGTTCGAAAAAGCCTATTTCGCCCGCTTCAAGGTGGAACTGCCGGAAATCCGCGCCAACCTCGTCAACCTCAACACGTCGGTCATCGGGGTGCGGCCGACGCTCGATCTTTCCAGCCTGATCGATCCGGCCGGGCGGGCATCGGCGCTTGAAGCGGCGCTGAGCGAAAGACGCCCAGTCTGGTATGACGGGACTTGGCACGACACCCCGGTCTATGACCGCGAGAAACTGCCTCTCGACGCCGTCATCACCGGCCCCGCCATCCTCGAACAGATGGACGCCACGACGGTCATCGAGCCCGGCGACCGCGCCATTTCCGATGCGGACGGCAACATTATCATCGAGATCGGAAGGGCATGAGTATGGCTCGGCTCGACCCCATCACCCTCACCGTCATCCAGGCCGGATTGCAGCAAGTCTGCGACGAGATGGACCTGACCTTTTCGCGCGCCGCCTTCTCGCCGGTCATCGCCGAGGC
>JBDZVC010000104.1:0-12904 GCA_040255475.1 Phyllobacteriaceae bacterium
GTCACGCCTTCCAGCGCATCACGGACCATGTCCTGCAGGCGATGGTCCATCCGGACATAGCCATGATGGTCGACGCCGCAATGCTGGCAGACTGACAAGAAGCCCGAATGCTTGCCTGAGCAATTATTGTGCAGCGCGGTCGGTGCGACACCGGAGCGCGCCAGTTCGATCGTCACTTCCTGCCGGCTCGGCCAGTGCGCGCCGCATTCGAGCGCCGCTCTATCGAGGCCGGCCCGCTTCAGCATGGAACCTGCCAGCGCCACATGCGCCGGCTCGCCCGAATGCGACGCGCAGGCAAGCGCTAGTTCCTTCTCGCCGAAGCCGAATGCATCGGCCGCACCGCTTTCGACAAGTGGCAGCGCCTGGATCGACTTCACCGCCGACCGCGGGAAAACGGGACGGTCGATGTCGCCCGCCGAAGTATGCACCGCACCGTCGGCGTCGAGGATGGCGATGGCGCCACGATGTCGGCTCTCGACTCGGCCGCCGCGCGTCACCTCGACCAGAACAGGATTGTCCATGCGAAGCCCCTCCGCGAACGCGCGCTAGCGGATGCGTTCGAGGATGGAGACGTAGTTGGCCACCGCCGCGCCGCCCATATTGAAGATGCCGCCGAGCTTCGCGCCCTCGATCTGCATGCCGCCGGCCTCGCCCATCAACTGCATGGCGGTCAGGGCATGCATAGAAACCCCGGTCGCGCCGATCGGGTGGCCCTTCGCCTTCAGGCCGCCGGAAGGGTTGACCGGCAGGCGGCCGTCCTTGGCCGTGGTGCCGTCGAGCACCGCGCTCGCGCCCTGCCCACGCGGCGCAATCCCCATCGCCTCGTATTCGATCAGCTCCGCGATGGTGAAGCAGTCATGCGTCTCGACGAAGGACAGGTCGCCGAGCGTGACGCCGGCTTTCTTCAGCGCCCGCGCCCACGCCTCCTCGCAGCCCTCGAACAGGAGGATGTCGCGCTTCGACATGGGCAGGAAATCCTGCACGTGCTCGTTGGCTCGGAAGGCGACGGCACGCTTCATCGAAAGTGCGGTATCGACATCGGCGAGCACGATCGCGGCAGCACCGTCGGAGACGAGCGAGCAGTCCGTGCGCTTCAGCGGGCCGGCGACAAAGGGGTTCTTCTCGCTCTCCTGCCGGCAGAAATCATAGCCGAGATCCTTGCGCATCTGCGCATAGGGGTTCTCGACGCCGTTCTTGTGGTTCTTGGCGGCAATCGCCGCCAGCGCATCGGACTGATCGCCGTGGCGCTGGAAATAGGCCTGGGCGATCTTGCCGAAGACGCCGGCGAAACCGGCTGGCGTGTCGCCATCCTCAAGCAGGTAGGACGCCTTCAGGAGGTTCTTGCCGATCTCCGGGCCGGGCGTCGTGGTCATCTGCTCGGCGCCGACGACGAGCACGATCTTCGCCGCATGCGCGTCGATCGCCCGTATCCCCTGCCGTACTGCCGCCGAGCCGGTCGCGCAGGCATTTTCGACACGTGTCGCCGGCTTGAAGCGCAGCCGGTCGTCGGCCTGCAGCACGAGACTGGCGGTGAAATCCTGGGCCGAGAAACCAGCGTTGAAATGACCGAGCACGATCTCATCGATATCGTCCGGGCCGATGCCGGCATGTTCGATCGCGTCGGCCGCGACCCTGGTGATCATGCCTTCCAGCGTCTCGTCCTGAAGCCGGCCGAAAGGCAGGTGCGCCCATCCGACGATGCAAGCCGTCATTTCAAACTCCTTTGCCGCCGTAGCGCGATCGATCCGCGATCTGGTCTATTCCCTAAAGATGGATGGCTGCAAGCGCCGCGTAAAGCAGGCGGATGCATTCCCTCGTTGTCATTTTTCTTGATTGACCGATCAATTAAAAATAGAATCCCTGCAAGAGGTAGATATGCCGAAGACCGGAATGGAGCCGCTCCGAAGGCGGGCGCTGATCGATGCGACGATCTCGGCGATCGGGGAACGCGGAGCGCTTGACGTGACCATGTCGCAGATCGCCGGGCGGGCGGGCGTCTCCTCCGCGCTCGCGCATCATTATTTCGGTGCCAAGGACGAATTGTTGCAGGCGACGATGCGGCATCTGCTTTCGGAACTCGGAGCCGACCTGAAATCGGCGCTGCGCGAGGCGGACACGCCGCGTAGTCGGGTTTCGGCCGTGATAGCCGTCAATTTCTCCACGCATCAGTTCCGTGCGGAAACGGTCGCCGCATGGCTTGCCTTCTATGTCGAGGCGCAGAAATCGCCCGCGATGCGACGGATGCTCATCGTCTATGCGAGGCGGCTTCATTCCAACCTGATGAGCGGGCTTTCGGCGCTTTTGCCGCACGCGGAAGCCGTTGCTGCCGCCGAAACGATCGCCGCGATGATAGACGGCTTCTATATCCGCCGCGCGTTGAAGGACGGACCGGCCGATGCGGTCTCCGCCGCACGGCTCGTCGAAGACTATGTCGAACTGAGGCTCGCCCGATGACTTTGCCCCACAGAACCGGCCGCCCGAACATCCTCATCCTCATGGTCGATCAGTTGAACGGAACCCTCTTCTCGGACGGGCCAGCCGGCTTCCTGCATGCGCCGCATCTGAAGGCGCTGGCCGCTCGCTCGGCGCGCTTCGCCAACAATTACACCGCCTCGCCGCTCTGCGCTCCGGGCCGCGCCTCCTTCATGAGCGGGCAGCTGCCGTCGCGTACCCGCGTCTATGACAACGCGGCCGAATTCGCTTCCGACATCCCCACCTACGCGCACCATCTGCGCGCGAGCGGCTATCACACCTGCCTGTCGGGCAAGATGCATTTCGTCGGGCCAGACCAGCTCCATGGCTTCGAGGAGCGGCTGACCACCGACATCTATCCGGCCGATTTCGGCTGGACGCCGGACTATCGCAAGCCCGGCGAGCGCATCGACTGGTGGTATCACAATCTGGGCTCCGTCACCGGCGCAGGCGTCGCCGAGATCTCCAACCAGATGGAATATGACGACGAGGTAGCCTTCCACGCCGCGCAGAAGCTTTACGAGTTTTCGCGTGTGTCGGAAGATGCCGACAGGCGGCCGTGGTGCCTGACCGTCTCCTTCACGCATCCGCACGACCCCTATGTCGCGCGGCGGCAATATTGGGATCTTTACGAGGACTGCACGGAACTTGCGCCGAAGGTAGGCTTCATCCCCTACGAGAAGCAGGACCCGCACGCTCAGCGGCTCTACCGGGCGAGCGACTATGTGAGCTATTCCATCACGGACGAAAATGTCCGCCGCTCGCGGCGCGGCTATTTCGCCAATATCAGCTATCTGGACGACAAGATCGGGGAACTCGTCTCCGTCCTCGAACGGACGCGGATGCTGGACGATACGGTCATCCTCTTCTGTTCCGACCATGGCGACATGCTCGGCGAGCGCGGCCTGTGGTTCAAGATGAATTTCTACGAAGGCTCGGCACGCGTGCCGCTGATGGTCGCTGGGCCCGGTGTCAAGCCGGGTCTGATCGAGGCGCCCGTCTCCAACCTCGATATATTGCCGACGCTGGCCGACCTCGCCGGCGTCGATATGGCCGCCATCATGCCGTGGACGGACGGGCAATCGCTGAAGCCCCTGATGGAGGGCGTGACCCGCTCGGCGCCTGTGCTGATGGAATATGCCGCCGAGGGCTCCTATGCGCCGATGGTGGCGATCCGCGACGGGCGCTACAAGTTCGTCCATTGCGAGATCGACCCGCCGCAACTGTTTGATCTGGAATCGGATCCGGACGAACGAGAAAACCTCGCCGCCGACCCGGCGCATGCCAAGCTGGTGGCTTCGTTCATGGAGAAGGTGCGTGCACGCTGGGACATGGCTGCGTTCGACGCGGCCGTGCGCGAGAGCCAGGCGCGCCGCTGGGTCGTCTATCCGGCGCTCCGCAACGGCGCCTACTACCCATGGGATTTCCAGCCGCTGCGCAACGCCTCGGAACGCTACATGCGCAACCATATGAACCTCGACACGCTCGAAGGACGCAAGCGGTTTCCCAGAGGGGAGTAAACCGGGGAGTGAGTGTGGGGAATGAACGAAAGGGAGAATGACAGGATGATTACGGTTCACGGACGGGCGACTTCCTCCAACGTGCAGATCGTCATGTGGGCGATCGGCGAACTCGGCCTGCCGCACAGAAGGCTCGACGTCGGCGGCTCCTTCGGCGGGAACAACACGCCGGAATATCTGGCGATGAACCCGAACGGGCTGGTGCCGACGATCCAGGACGGCGACCTCGCAATGTTCGAGAGCGCGGCGATCCTGCGCTATCTCGGCGCGAAATATGCAAGCGAGCCCTTCTGGCCGAAGGAGGCAGGCAAGCGCGGCCGCCTCGACCAATGGGCGGAATGGGGGCGGACGACGTTGACACCACCGATGGGGCAGATCTTCGGCCAGCTTATCCGCACGCGGGAGAGCGAGCGCAGTGCCACGACGATCGCCAATCTGGAAGCGCAGCTAAGAAGGCTCGCCGGCATCGCGGACAAGCGGGTCGGCGACGGGCCATGGCTTGCCGGCGACGAATTCACCTTTGCC
Source organism: Phyllobacteriaceae bacterium (assembly GCA_040255475.1). Lineage (GTDB taxonomy): Bacteria > Pseudomonadota > Alphaproteobacteria > Rhizobiales > Rhizobiaceae > Mesorhizobium_L. Next base: position 4,518 of record JBDZVC010000104.1, read on the forward strand.
GACATCCCCTTCGCGCATCAGCTTTATCGCTATTTCACCATGGCTTTCGACAGGGCGGAAACACCGAACCTCGTCGCCTATTACGAACGGCTCAAGGGGCGCCCGGCCTTCGCCGAGCATGTGATGGTTTCCTATGAGACGCTGAGGGTGATGTGATCGCCCCGGCTGGTAACCTCCCCTCTCCCCATGTTTGAGGCGGACTACGTCATCGTCGGGTCCGGCTCGGCCGGGTCGGCGCTTGCCTACCGGCTGTCGGAGGACGGGCGGCATTCGGTGATCGTCATCGAATATGGCGGCACGGATTACGGGCCGCTTATCCAGATGCCGGCGGCGCTGTCGATCCCGCTCAATATGAGCCGCTACGACTGGGGGTTTTCGAGCGAGCCGGAACCGCATCTCGGCGGCCGCGTGCTGGCGACGCCGCGTGGCAAGGTTCTGGGCGGCTCCTCTTCCATCAACGGCATGGTCTATGTGCGCGGCCATGCGCGCGATTTCGACCATTGGGCCGAAGAGGGCGCGCGCGGCTGGAGCTTCGCGGACGTTCTCCCCTACTACAAGCGCATGGAGACTTCGCATGGCGGCGAGGCCGGCTGGCGCGGCACTGACGGGCCGATGCATGTCCAGCGCGGGTCGAGCCACAACCCGCTCTTCGCAGCCTTCATCGAGGCGGGCCGGCAGGCGGGATTCGAGACGACGGCGGACTACAACGGCTCCAAGCAAGAAGGTTTTGGGCCGATGGAACAGACCATCCATGGTGGCCGGCGCTGGTCGGCGGCGAATGCCTATCTCAGGCCGGCGCTCAAGCGGAAAAACGTGAGTCTAGTCAGCGGCTTCGCGCGACGTGTAATCATCGAGAATCAATGCGCGGTCGGCGTGGAGATCGAGCGGCGGCGGAAGGTTGAGATCGTGAAGGCGCGGCGGGAAGTGATTCTCGCCGCTTCCTCCATCAATTCGCCCAAGCTGCTCATGCTTTCCGGCATCGGGCCGGCGGCGCATCTGAAGGAACACGGCATCGAGGTGGTGGCGGACCGGCCAGGCGTCGGGCGGAATTTGCAGGACCATCTGGAACTCTACATCCAACAGGCCTCGACCAAGCCGATTACGCTCTATTCCAAACTGAACCCGTTCTCCAAGGCGCTGATCGGGGCGGAATGGCTGTTTTTCAAGACCGGGCTCGGCGCCTCCAACCATTTCGAGGCGGCTGCTTTCGTGCGCTCGCGCGCCGGGATCGATTACCCCGATATCCAGTACCATTTCCTGCCGGTCGCCATCCGCTACGACGGCAAGGCGGCAGCAAAGTCCCACGGCTTCCAGGCGCATGTCGGGCCGATGCGCTCCAAATCGCGCGGCTCGGTGACGCTGCGCTCAGCCGATCCGGCCGACAAGCCGGAAATCCGCTTCAACTACATGGAGCACCCGGACGACTGGTCGGACTTCCGGCATTGCATAAGGTTGACGCGCGAAATCTTCGGGCAGCGGGCCTTTGACGATTTCCGCGGCGAGGAGATCGCGCCGGGCGCGAACGTCCAGAGCGACGACGAACTGGACGACTTCATCCGCGCGCATGTCGAAAGCGCCTACCACCCCTGCGGCACCTGCCGGATGGGTGCGGTGGACGATCCGATGAGCGTGGTCGACCCCGAATGCCGGGTGATCGGCGTCGAGGGGCTGAGGGTCGCCGATTCCTCCATCTTCCCGCGCATCACCAATGGAAACCTGAATGCGCCGTCACTGATGACCGGCGAGAAGGCCGCCGATCACATCCTCGGCAAGGCGCCGCTTCCGCCATCCAACCAGGAGCCATGGATCAATCCGCGCTGGCGTGAATCCGACCGGTAAAGCGCGGATAAGGGCCGCGGTCGCTGGATTCGGCATCGAAGGGACGTTATCGAGAGAGAATCGAGCCGTTTTGGCTCTGGAGGGTCGTTCCCGTGAAGCAGAACCAGCTCTATCTCATCATCGGCGCCCTTGTGGTGATCGTGGTCGTGCTCGGCGGCTATATCTATCACGAGCGTACCAAGCCCGAGGGCGTCCAGATCCAGTTCGACCAGAACGGATTGAAGATACAGAAGAACTGAAAACTCGGCCCGGGCCGTTCGCAACAGGCCCGGCGAACCCATGGAGCCGCCCCGCATGAAGGCGCAACCGACGGCATCGCACTACGTCAATGGCGGCTATGTGGAGGACGAGCACGGCCAGAAACTGGAGGTGGTCTATCCTGCTACCGGCGAGACGATCGCGCTTCTCCATGCCGCTACGCCCAATATCATAGAACTGGCGATCGAGGCGGCACGTGCCGCGCAGGCCGAGTGGGCACGCCTCAAGCCAGTCGAGCGCGGGCGTATCCTGCGCCACGCCTCCGACATATTGCGTGAGCGCAACGCCGAACTCGCCCGGCTCGAAACACTCGATACCGGCAAGGCCCTGCAGGAGACGCTGGTCGCCGACCCTGCCTCTGCCGCCGACGCGCTTGAATTCTTCGGCGGCGCGGTCGCCGCCTTCCATGGCGACCATGTCGATCTCGGCGGCCCGTTCGGCTACACGCGGCGCGAGCCGCTCGGCGTCTGCGTCGGCATCGGCGCCTGGAATTATCCGATCCAGATCGCGGCATGGAAGTCGGCGCCGGCGCTTGCCATGGGTAATGCCATGGTGTTCAAGCCCTCGGAGAACACGCCGCTTTCCGCGCTCGCTCTCGCCGAAATCTATACGGAAGCCGGCCTGCCGGACGGTCTCTTCAATGTCGTGCAGGGTTTCGGTGATGTCGGCGCAGCCCTTGTTGGCCACGAGGCCGTGGCCAAGGTTTCCCTCACCGGCTCGGTACCAACCGGCCGCAGAATAGCCGGCGCCGCCGGCTCGAAGCTGAAGCACGTCACGATGGAACTCGGCGGCAAGTCGCCGCTCATCGTTTTCGACGATGCCGATGTCGAGAACGCCGTCAGCGGCGCCATGATGGCGAACTTCTATTCCACCGGCCAGGTCTGCTCGAACGGCACCCGCGTCTTCGTGCAGGACGGCATCCGCGAACGCTTCCTCGGCAGGCTGATCGAGCGCACGAAAAAAATCCGAATCGGCGATCCGCTCGATCCCGAGACGCAGATGGGGCCGCTCATCAACAAGGCGCAGCACGAAAAGGTTCTGGCCCATATCGAGACCGGCAAGAAGGAAGGCGCGAAGCTCGCCCATGGGGGCGGCGTGCCCAGATTGCAGGGCTTCGAAGAGGGTCTTTTCGTAGAGCCTACAATCTTTACCGATGTCGAGGACGGCATGACGATCGCGCGCGAGGAAATCTTCGGGCCGGTGATGTCCGTGCTGTCTTTCAGCGAGGAGGACGAAGTGATTCGTCGCGCCAACGACACGGAATTCGGCCTCGCCGCCGGTGTTTTCACGCGCGACCTGCCGCGCGCACACCGTGTCATCGCGGAACTTCAGGCTGGAACGTGCTGGATCAACAATTACAATCTGACGCCGGTGGAACTGCCCTTCGGCGGCTACAAGCAGTCCGGCATCGGCCGCGAAAACGCGCTCGCCGCGCTCTCGCATTATTCGCAGATCAAGAGTGTCTATGTGGAAACAGGCGACGTAGCGAGCCCCTATTAGCCGATTGAGTCGGCCTGCGGTGGCCAGAGCGACCTAGGAATCTGCACGGCCGCCTATCCCGATCCCTCCCCACAAGGGGGAGGGAGACACCGACATCACTTTCCGGGCTAAAATCGTTGAAGTTTGCGCCATACGGCGCCAGAGCAAAGTCCCTCCTCCTTGTGGGTAGGGATTATAGGTGGGGGTACTTTCATATGTCGGTGCCCTGCCGCAAACCGCGTTGACGCAGGTCGCCATAAGCGCTTGCAGGATCACAGTCCGGACGTTATAAGCCGCCCGTCTGGTCGCGGAGTGTAGCGCAGCCTGGTAGCGCACCTCGTTCGGGACGAGGGGGTCGCAGGTTCAAATCCTGCCACTCCGACCAGTAAAATCAAATACTTGGAAGCACGTTCCATTTATACGGCAATGATTGGGACAAATCATTGCCGAAGCCTCTCTGACTTGTTTGATGTGAACGCCTCATCCGTCTGTCCCTGACACTCTAGAGAATAGTGCCCGTAGTCTTTCCGAGGTCTCTTCCGTCATGGCGAGGTAGTCCACGGCCCGCCACATATCGACACCGCCCTGCATCGACAGGTCACACCGCCGTGTGCCCCACCCGCGGTGAACGTTGCCACGCGCAACGCCGCGCAAACACTGGATGATGGCAGGAATTTTTGGCGTCGAAGCTAAAGCAGCGTGTGTTATGACGAACGCGGTCCCGCTGCCCCAGCTTGATTTCCTTAGCCGCATTTGTGCGACGCCAGCCGATCCCGTTCACCTGCAGAATGCTCCAGCGGCTGCGGCCGGCCAACAGAGTAAAGACGCGCTTTTTAAGCCCACTCCACCTTGGAAGTCTTGGCGTTGTCGTCCCCTACAAGGCTGCGACAGAAAGAACAGTGGAATCGCTTGATGCCTGGATAGGATTTGAGCACCATCGAGAGCAGGTCCTTCAGGTATACATTCTGCGAGTTCCATCGGTTCCGGATCGTGATCAAGCTCATGGATCGGGAATCTTGTATGTTTTTCATAGCCGATTTCGCGACCTTCTCGTTCGTCGATGTCGACGCGATTTTAAACAGCTGAGCTAAATTATCATCGACGTAGTTGATACGGTTGGCGATGCGCCCATAAGTTTCCGCAGGCTTGCCCGGCGATCCCCCGTGTCGACCCTGATATTTTGAAAGTTCATAATCAGTGCACTGCTTTCCGCCGCTAATCGTCTCTACCACCTTGGCTTTGGTGTCGGAGAGTTTTACGCCGGGGTCGGAAAGTACATTTCCATGTATACCGTAAAATATTAGTTCGATACCATGCGGAACTTGAAAAGATCTGTTGCCTTTGTAATACCCGCCATGGGCAGAGATCAATGCGTCTGTGCTGTTGGATTTCGATTTGAATATATATAGCTTTGAACCAATAGGTGTCGCTCCATCGGGAATGGAATCGCTCATAAGTATAGCCCTCCAAGCTTATCCGATGATATTTTCACTTAATCATATCTCGTTCAAGTGGTTCGTGAGCGGCGTCCTCAGGCCGCAACCTTAAGCTCGGGACTGGCAATGCGGCCTAAGGGAGCAGGCTCATCGCCGCTGAAATGCAGGTCGCTCAGCCTGCTGAACGGTATTCGTCATCCTGCGCAGGCATTTCGCGCGACATGTTCGCCGGCGCGGCCACGGGGGCGGGTCCGCTGATTTGTGCGATGGTCGGCAACGGCGTAAGCGTCTGGCCGCCATAACGCCGGAAGAACTCATTCCGGAGACCATCGCCTCGCTTTGCGGCATGAACATGCAGTGCATAAAGTTGCGGCAACATCATCATTCCTCCTGCTTCGATAGCCACAATGTCGGCCCGGATGTCCTCATTCTCCACCCGTTTCCGGCTAAGCTGCCGCTGCCCCAGCTTCACAGGGGTGCACCGGGCGGTTAGACCTTTCAGCCGGACGAAAGCTTCTTCAGGCAATCCCGCAAGGAATGGACAGCAGACAATGCCGACTGAATGGGCCGACCTCTCGGAGGACGAACGGACCGCGCTGAAGCGGATGAACCGCGGCCCCTATCCGAATCTCGATCGTCAGTTGGCGGAGCGTCTCATCGCGCTCGGCCTTGCCATGGAGCGGCCGCGCGGCGTCGGCATCAGCCGCGAGGGGCGCGAACTGGTCATCAACACGCTGCTCGCCGCCAAGGATAGTTGAGCGCTCACAACCTCTGGAACCAAATCGGCGCGCCGGGGTTGATGACTTCGGGCGGGTTATCGAGAGGGAGGTTCCAGCATGGCCACGAAACCCACCAAAGCCGCCGGGAAAACCGCGCCTGCCGCGAAGAAGAACGAAGCTTCCAAGCATCTGAAAACATCGAAGCCGAAATCATCGGCGGGTGCGAAGCCGGCTGGCAAGAAATAACGTTACCGGCAGAAGGGCCGACGTCTGCGACGGATATCCGGGCGTTGACAAGAACCGACAACTACCTGCTCGGGCGGGCCGAGAACGAGGTCGCGCGGCTCAGGCGGCAGATCGAGACGCTTGCGCCGGATTCGCGCGCACAGCTCGACAGGATCGGCATCAAGCCCGGCGAGCGCGTGATCGATATCGGCTGCGGGCCCGGCGGCGTTCTTCACCTTCTGGCGGAACGCGTGGGCGCTGCCGGATCTGTCCTCGGCATCGAGCGAAGCCCTCATTTCGTCGAACTGGCCCGCCGATTCGCCGCGGATCTCGGATTGTTGCAGGTCGAGGTGCGGGATAGCGATGCCTATGACACGAAACTGCCGAAAGGCTCCTTCGACGGTGCTCATATGCGGCTCGTTCTGGTCAACGTACCCGAGCCCGGACGGATCGTGCGGGAGATGGTTTCGCTGGTCCGCCCGGGCGGCTGGGTGGCGAGTTTCGAAGCCGATTATCTTCCCTATTGCTGCGATCCACCGATCGAGGCGTGGACGCGCCTGCTCGACTCCTATTCGGCCTATGCACGTGCGCAAGGGATTGACCTTTCCGTCGGCCGCCGCACGCACAGCCTGTTCAAGGATGCCGGCGTGGTGGACATACGCGTCGATGCCGTCGTGCATGTTTTCCCGCCCGATCACGAGCGTCGGCGATTCCCGAGTGCCCTGATCGGCAATGTCCGTGAGCGGCTGATCGATGGCGGCTTTGTCACGGAGGCTGAAATCGATCGCGATCTGGCGGCGCTCGAAAGCCATCTGGCCGATGCGGACGTGCAGGTGATCTCCAACATGTTTTTCAGGCTCACGGGCCGGCTGCCCACATAAAAGCGCATGCCTCCTCTTCTTTCGGGCTGTTGCCTGCCGCATCGGGCTGCGGCAGAAGTGCGGTATTGCAGGTCGAGGATAGAGAATGGCTGACGAAGTCGCCAACGAGGTCGATTGCATCGTCATCGGCGCGGGCGTGATCGGGCTTGCGGTTGCCCGCGAACTGGCGATGGCCGGGCGCGAGGTGGTCGTGCTCGAAAAGGCCGGCGCCATCGGCACGGAGATATCAAGCCGCAACAGCGAGGTGATTCATGCCGGCCTCTACTATCCGGCGGAGAGCCTAAAGGCCAAATTGTGCGCGCCGGGGCGTGCTCTCCTTTACGATTATTGCCGCTCGCGAGGCATCCCGCATCGCCGGATCGGCAAGCTATTGGTCGCATCAAGTGAAGCGGAGGTCGGCACGCTGTACGGCATCGCGACACACGCCCGCGCCAATGGCGTGGATGACCTTGAATTCCTCGACGGGCCAAAGGCGCAAGCGCTGGAACCGGCGCTCAACGTCTCGGGCGCGCTTCTTTCGCCAAGTACCGGCATTATCGACAGTCACGCCTATATGCTGGCGCTCCGGGGTGAAGCCGAGGATCACGGCGTGCTCTTCGCCTTCCGTGCTCCGGTCACTGGGGGAGCGCTGGAAAAGGACGGCGTGATTCTTCGCGTCGGGGGCGCTGAGCCGGCATCGCTGCGCGCCCGGCTTGCAGTCAACACGACAGGGCTCGCAGCGCACGACGTGGCGCTTTCGATCGGCGGTGTCGGCGGCGTGCCTGAACTCAAATTCGCCAAGGGCAATTATTTCGGTCTTGCCGGCAAGGCGCCCTTCTCGCGGCTGATCTATCCCGTGCCGGAACCGGGCGGGCTCGGTGTCCACCTGACGCTCGACCTTGCCGGTCGCGCGCGCTTCGGTCCGGACGTGGAATGGATCGACCGGCCGGATTACGCTGTCAACGCCGACCGCGCCCTGCCCTTCTATGCCGCGATCCGCCGCTACTGGCCCGCGCTGCCCGATGGCGCACTTTATCCCGACTATGCCGGGGTCAGGGTCAAGGTCGTGGGCATCGAGCCGAACGATTTCGTCATCGAGGCTTCGAATGCGCCGCTCATCAATCTCTTCGGGTTCGAATCACCGGGGCTGACGGCATCGCTGGCGATCGCGCGGGAGGTGAAGACGGTGGCGCAGGAAATGTAGCATCCGGCGCAGGCAAGGCGAGCGCGTCAGGCCGTCTTCGCGACCTCCAGATGCAGTTCCTCGATCATGGCGTCGCGCATCATGAATTTCTGCGCCTTGCCTGTAACCGTCATCGGCAGGCTGTCCCTGAAGCGGACATAGCGGGGGATCTTGTAATGGGCGATCTGGCCACGGCAGAATTCCCTGATCTCCTCCTCGGTCGGCGGGTCGCCTGCCTGCGCCACGATCCAGGCGCATAGTTCCTCGCCATATTTCTCGTCCGGCACGCCGAAGACCTGTACCTCCCGCACCTTCGGGTGGCGGTAGAGGAATTCCTCCACCTCGCGCGGATAGACGTTCTCGCCGCCGCGGATGACCATGTCCTTCA
>JBDZVC010000105.1:0-12900 GCA_040255475.1 Phyllobacteriaceae bacterium
ACATGGCGCTGCTCGACACGCAGTGCTCCATCCTCGGCAACCAGAACCTCAACTATCTCATCTCTGGCAAGGCGCCGATCCAGATGGGCAACGCCCATATGAACATCGCGCCCTATGAGGTGCTGCCGGTGAAGGATGGGCACATCATCCTCGCGGTCGGCAATGACGGCCAGTTCCAACGCTTCTGCGGCGCGCTCGGCATTCCCGAGCTTGCGGAGGACCCCCATTTCGCCACCAACCCGGCCCGGGTCGCGAACCGCGTACGCCTGCGCGAAAGGCTCATCACCGAACTCGCCAGCCGCGAAAAGGCGCCGCTGCTTGCCGCACTCGAAAAGGCGACCGTTCCGGCAAGTCCCATCAACAACATCGCCGAGATGTTCGAGGATCCGCAGATCGTCGCACGCGGGATGCGCATGGATCTCGCCGACGCTGACGGCAATGTCCTGCCATCGGTACGTGCGCCGATGCTGATGTCCCGGACACCGCTTTCCTACGAACGACCCTCGCCCCGCCTCGGCGAGCATACGGAAGAGGTGCTGAGGGAACTGGACGGGAGAAAGCCATGAAGACCGGCGGGCAACTGATCGTCGATGCGCTGGAGGCGAACGGCGTCGACCGTCTCTATTGCGTGCCGGGCGAAAGCTATCTCGCGGTGCTCGACGCGCTGCATGATTCGAAAATCAAGACCATCGTCTGCCGCCAGGAAGGCGGTGCCGCTATGATGGCCGACACCTATGGGCGACTGACCGGGCGGCCTGGCATCTGCTTCGTCACGCGTGGTCCCGGCGCCACCAATGCATCCGCCGGCATCCACATCGCAAGGCAGGATTCCATTCCCATGATCCTGTTCATCGGCCAGATCGCCCGGAAGGCGCGCGACCGCGAGGCCTTCCAGGAAGTCGACTATCGCGCCTTCTACGGCAGCATAGCCAAATGGGTGACCGAGATCGACGATCCCGCGCGCATTCCGGAACTCGTCACCCGCGCCTTCGCCACCGCCACCTCCGGCCGGCCCGGGCCGGTCGTGATCGCGCTGCCGGAAGACGTCCTGACGGAGGAAGCGGAAGCGCCCGCCACCCGGACCTGGACGCCGGTCGAGACCACGCCCGGCGAAGCTGAAATGGCCGCGCTCGAGGAATTGCTCGGCAGCGCCAAAAGACCGTTCGCCATCCTCGGCGGCACGCGCTGGAACGAACGGGCGGTCGCCGATTTCCAGAAGGCGGCGGAGAACTGGGCGCTACCGGTCGGCTGCTCGTTCCGCCGCCAGATGCTGTTCGATCATCTGCACCCAAACTATGCCGGCGATGTCGGCATCGGGCTCAACCCGAAGCTCGCCCAGCGTGTCAAGGAAAGCGACGTCGTGCTTTTGGTCGGCGGGAGGTTTGGCGAAATGCCTTCCTCCGACTATACGCTGCTGAAGAGCCCCTATCCGGACCAGAAACTCATCCATGTCCACCCGGACACGGGCGAACTCGGCCGTGTCTACCGTCCGACGCTTGCCATCAACGCTTCGCCAATCGCGTTTGCGGCAGCGTTCGCTTCACGCAAGCCACAGGCCACAGCCGCGTGGGCGGACGATACCGCGGCGATGCACCAAAGCTATCTCCAGTGGTCGACGCCTCCCGAGACGGGGCCCGGTCCGGTCCTGATGGGGCCGATCATGAAATATCTGGAGAGCGTGCTGCCGGAAGACGCAATCATCACCAACGGCGCCGGCAACTACGCCACCTGGATCCATCGCTTCCACCGTTTTCGCCGGTTCGGCACACAGGCGGCGCCGACTTCCGGCTCGATGGGCTTCGGCACGCCCGCTGCCGTCGCGGCGAAGCAGCTTTATCCGGACCGGCTCGTGATCACCTTCGCCGGAGACGGCTGTTTTCTGATGAACGGGCAGGAATTCGCCACAGCCGCGCAATATCGTGTGCCGATCATCGTAATCGTGGTCAATAACGGCATCTACGGCACGATCCGCATGCATCAGGAGCGCGAATATCCGGGCCGCGTTTCGGGCACCAGCCTCGACAATCCCGACTTCGCTGCGCTCGCTCGCGCCTATGGCGGCCACGGCGAAACGGTTGCGAGGACGGAGGATTTCGTGCCCGCATTCGAACGCGCGCGCAACGCCGGCAAGCCGGCGATCATCGAAATCCGGCTCGATCCGGAAGCGATAACGCCTACCCGGACGCTGAGCGACATCCGCGAGAGGCGCTGAAGCGGAGCCGGGCGATTCAGGCCCGGTCCCGCCATGCACCACCGGTCGATTTCAGTAATACCGGCACACGCTCCGCCAGCCATGGCGCGTCCGTTCTCGCACGCAGCGCTTCACATGGCGCACGGGGTGCCGCGGCCCCCAATTTGGCCTGCAACGGCCATGCGGGCCGCGATGGAAGCCCGCGCCGCAACCTCCGGCGACAAAGACCAGAGGCGAGCCGCCATCGATCGGCGCCTCAGCGGTCGTGGCCTGCGCGGCAGGTATAGTCACACCCGCATCGGCTATGCCCGGCGCCGCCAACATAAGCGAGAATGCGGCCGTCAGATAAAGAATCGAGCTACGCATGAAACAGTCCTCTCAGTTGTTGCATACGGACGATCCCCATAGCTCTTCGATGTTTCTGCCGTTTTTCTGAATTGTGACCGGCAATCTTTTTCAGATGCCATTCCAGGAAATGCGGCCTGAATTGTAAGGGCAAGCCGGCCGTCGATGCGACTGTAGCGCTGCCCTGCTCGGGATGCTATGAGGCGCCACAATTCGCCATGCGGTCTCCATGAACCTGTCCGACAATCCCAAAATCTCCGTCGTGATCCCCTGCCGGAACGAGGAAGCCAACCTCGCCTTCCTGCTCGATGAGGTCGAGCGGGCACTGGCTGGGCGCGTCTTCGAGATCATCGTCGTCGATGACGGCTCGACAGACGGGACACGCGCCATGGTGACCGATCGGATGAGGAACGCCGGATCGCCGGTGCGGCTGATCGGCCATGACCGTTCGGCCGGCCAGTCGGCCGCTGTCCGCTCCGGTGTCTTCGCAGCCAGCGGTGATATCGTCGCGACGATGGACGGCGACGGCCAGAACGATCCGGCCTATATCCCGAGACTCGTCGATGCGCTCCTCGCCGCCGGACCGGCTACCGGGATTGTCGCCGGCCAGCGCCTCAAGCGCACGGACACCAGGCTGAAGCGGCTTTCCTCACGCCTCGCCAACAGGCTACGCGAATCCATTCTGCATGACGGCACGCGCGATTCCGGCTGCGGGCTGAAGGCGCTGCCAACTGTCCTTTTCCGGCAATTGCCCTATTTCGACGGCTGGCACCGCTACTTGCCAGCGCTGGTGCTGCGCGAAGGCTTCCTTGTCGTCCATGTCGATGTGGTCGACCGCCAGCGACGCCATGGGAAATCGAATTACGGTATCATCGACCGCGGCTTACGGGGTATTCTCGACCTCATAGGGGTCTGGTGGCTGCGCCGCCGCCGCAAGGTGGTGCCCAAGGTCAACGAGGTACAAGAATGAGCGCGACCTTCGTCCATCTCATGGGCTGGTTCCAGAGGGTTTTCGTCGACCAGTTCAATGCCTGGATCCTGCTCGGCTTCGTGGCGCAGGCTTTCTTCACCATGCGCTTCCTGGTGCAATGGATCGCCTCCGAACGGGCCAAGCGCTCGGTCGTGCCGATCGCCTTCTGGTTCTTCTCGCTCGGTGGGGGCGCGCTGCTGCTCATCTACGCCATCAAACGGCAGGATCCGGTCTTCATCGCCGGCCAAGCGCTCGGCCTCGTCATCTACATCCGCAATCTGTGGCTGATCGCAAAGGAAAAGCGTGCTTCGATGGACAAGGTGTACTGACCGGCGCTGTCGGCACCTCGGCCACAGCCTACTTACGGCGCTTTTCGAGCCAGGCTTTCATGCCGGCGATTTCGCGCTCCTGAGCGGTGATGATGTCCTGCGCGAGTTTCCTCAGTTCCGGGTCCTTGCCGTATTTGAGCTCGACCCTGGCCATGTCGATCGCGCCCTGATGGTGCGGCATCATGCCGCGGACAAAATCGACATCGGCATTCCCGGAATAGTCGATCATCATGTCCTTGTGCATCCTGTCCATCGCCTTCCCGAAAGCCTTGTCGGAAGGCGAGTGGCCCATCTTCATGCTCTCCATCTGGTGCGACGAGGAATGGTCCATCTTCATATCGTGCATCTTTTCGGCGGCGGGCGCCGCCGTCGCCAGCGAAAGCAGCGCGATCGCGGCCGCAACAATCGTCGATCTCATGATAATTTCGCTCCTATCTGTCCCGCCGGCCCGATTTCCCGAAATTAGGGCTTCCAGTTACGGGAAGGTCAAGAGCAGGTAGTCAGGCGGCGTCGAAATCGAGCACGAGCTTTTCACTCAGCGGCCGCGTCTGGCAGGCGAGCGTGAAGCCGGCCTCGATCTCCCAAGGCTGCAGCGAAAAGTTCACCGCCATCTCCGACTGGCCTTCCACCACCCGGCAGCGGCATGTGCAGCACATGCCGCCGGCACAGGAATAGGGAAGTTCGATGCCGGCCGCATGCGCCGCGTCGAGCACGGTCTGGGCGGGATCGGTGACAGGGAACGTCCGCCGCACGCCGTCGAGAACCACTTCGACAGGCACACCTTTCGCCACGGCCGCCTCGACCTCCCGCGAAATCTTCCTCGGCCGCGGCGCCTCGCCGGACGGCGTGAAACGCTCGAAGCGGATCCGATCTTCCTCGACGCCGATCGTGCAGAGCGTCTTTGCCACATCGTCGATCATCGCGCCCGGCCCGCACAGGAAAACGCCGTCCGCGTCCGCCGGGTTGATCAATCCGCGTTCGGCGAGAAGCCCGATGCGTGCACCATCGATGCGGCCGTTCAGGAGGTCGACATCCTGCGCCTCGCGCGACAGGAGATGGATGAGCGTGAAACGGCCGAGATAGCGGTCCTTCAGGTCTTCCAGTTCCTCCAGGAACATGATCGTATCGGTCGAGCGGTTGCCGTAGATGAGCGTGATCGTGCTCTCCTTCTCATGGCCGAGCACGGTGCGCGCGATCGACAGCATCGGCGTGATGCCGGAGCCGGCGGCGATCAGGAGATAGTCGTGTCGTCCGCCGATCAGCGCCGTGAAGCGGCCATCCGGCGTCATCACGCGCATCGACTGGCCGACGGCAAGATGCTCGTTGACGAAGCGCGAGAAGCGGCCGTCAGCGACCTTTTTCACGCCGACCCTCAGATGCGGATCGCCCGGCATGGAACAGATGGAATAGGAGCGGCGGGCCTCCTCGCCCCCGATCTCGGCGGCGAGCGTCAGATACTGGCCGGGCCGGAAGGCGAATTCCCCGGCAAGTTCCGGCGGGACAGAAAAACCGATCGCCACCGCGTCCGGCGTGTCGCGGACGATCTCGGCGACGGTCAGTTCGTGAAAGCGCGCTGCCATTCGCGAAACCCTATATGCACTTGAAATAATCGAACGGCTCGCGGCAGGAATTGCAGCGGTAGAGCGCCTTGCAGGCGGTCGAGCCGAACTCGGAAACGCGGGAGGTGTTTTCCGAACCGCATTTCGGGCAATGGACTATCGTCTCGCCGAAGAGCGCACGGATCGAGTTCGACGCTTTCTCAGGCGGTGCGATGCCGAAGGCGCGAAGCTTTTCGCGCCCCTCTTCGGTGATCCAGTCCGTCGTCCAGGCCGGCGAGATGACCCGCTCCACGCGCGCGTCGAAACCAGCCTCGCGCAAAGCCGCTTCCACCGAAAGCTCGATGGCCAGTACCGCCGGGCAGCCGGAATAGGTCGGCGTTACCTTCGCCACGGCGACGCCGCTGTCGAGTTCCACGGAACGCAGGATGCCGAGGTCGGCAATGGTTACGCAGGGGACTTCCGGATCGACGACGGAGGCGGCCGCTTGCCACGCTCTCGCGGAAGCATAGAGCCTCTTCGCACCCCCCTCTGCCCTGTCGGGCATCTCCCCCTCAAGGGGGGAGATCAGGCCGTCATCGAGGATAGAGCTAATCGCCGAAGCCGCAGAATGGGCATTGGCCGTGCGGCCGGTGTAATCTCTCCCCTTGTGGGAGAGATGTCCGGCAGGACAGAGGGGGGCGCCGTAGGATGCTGTGCGATTCAGAATTGCACTCACCACATGGCTCCCGGATAGGTGCGCTGCATGTACTGCAGTTCGGCCAAGAGATAGCCCATATGCTCGCCGTGACGGCCCTGCCGGCCACCGCTCTGCACCCACGGCGGGGCGGGAACTTCCAGCCCCGCCTCGGCGAAGATCGCACCGATCGTACGGTCGAATTCCGGCCGGAGCGACGCCGGATCGGGCGCTATGCCGGCCTCGGTCATCGCCTCTGTCACCTCGTCCGTCTCGAACAATTCGCCGACATAGGGCGCGAGTTCTTCCGCCGCCATCTTCATGCGCCGGGCACTCTCCTCGGTGCCGTCGCCGAGGCGCACCACCCATTCGCCGGCATGGCGGATATGATAGGCGACTTCCTTGACGGCCTTGGCCGCGATGCCGGCCAGCGTCTTGTCGCTGGAACTCGTCATCGCCCGCCACATCGGCTCCATGAAGGCGGCGAAATAGAGCTGGCGCAGCATGGTGTGGGCGAAATCGCCGTTCGGCCGTTCGGCGAGGAGACAATTCCGGTATTCGCGCTCGCGCCTCAGATAGGCGAAATCGTCCTCGGTGCGGCCCTCGCCTTCCACCTCGGCGGCATAGGTGTAGAGCGCCCTCGCCTGCCCGATCAGGTCGAGCGCCATGTTCGGCATGGCGAGGTCTTCCTCCAGCATCGGCGCATGGCCGCACCATTCCGACAGAAGGTGGCCGAGGATCAGATGGTCGTCGGCGAGGCGCAGCAGGAATTCGAGGAATTTTTCCCTATCAGCCGTGGCCATCACATATGCCCTACTTCGTCGGGGATGTCGTAGAACGTCGGATGCCGGTAGATCTTGGAAGCGGCAGGGTCGAAATTCTCCGCCTTCTGTTCGGGATCGGAAGCAGTGATCGAGGCGGACGGGACCACCCAGATCGACGTGCCCTCACCGCGCCGCGTATAGACGTCGCGCGCCGCTTGCAGCGCCATCACCGCGTCGGCGGCGTGCACCGAGCCGCAATGCTTGTGCGCCAACCCGTTGCGCGGCCGGATGAAGACTTCCCAAAGGGGTATCTGATTCTTCGCCATCGACATCACTCCGCCGCCATTCTCGTCGCCGCATCGCGCGCCCGGCGCTTTTCGGCGTGCGCCAGCGCCGCCTCGCGCACCCAGGCGCCCTCCTCCCAGGCCTTGCGGCGCTCGGCGATGCGCTCGCGGTTCATCGGGCCGCCGCCCTTCACCACGCGCCAGAACTCGTCCCAGTCGATCGGGCCGAAATCATAGTGGCCGCTCTCCTCGTTCCATTTGAGGTCGGGGTCGGGCATTTCGAGGCCGATGAAGTCGGCCTGCGGCACGGTCGCATCGACGAATTGCTGGCGCAGTTCGTCATTGCTGAAGCGCTTGATCTTCCATCTGGTCGATTGGTCGCCGTGCTGACTGTCGGAATCGGACGGGCCGAACATCATCAGCGACGGCCACCACCAGCGGTTCAGCGCGTCCTGCGCCATATCCTTCTGTTCGGCAGTGCCGCGGGCGAGCGTCATCATGATCTCGTAGCCCTGTCGCTGGTGGAAACTCTCCTCCTTGCAGACCCGGATCATGGCGCGCGCATAAGGCCCGTAGGAACAGCGGCAAAGCGGAATCTGGTTCATGATCGCCGCACCGTCGACCAGCCAGCCAATGGCGCCGATATCGGCCCAGGTCAGTGTCGGGTAGTTGAAGATGGAGGAGTATTTCGCCTTGCCGGCCAGAAGTTCCTCGGTCATCTCCTCGCGGCTGACGCCCAGCGTCTCGGCGGCGGAATAGAGATAGAGGCCGTGCCCGCCCTCGTCCTGCACCTTGGCCAGCAGAGCGGCCTTGCGGCGGAGCGATGGCGCGCGGGTGATCCAGTTGCCTTCCGGCAGCATGCCGACGATCTCGGAATGCGCATGCTGGCCGATCTGGCGGATCAGCGTGCGGCGATAGCCTTCCGGCATCGGATCGTTCGGCTCGATCTTCTCGTCGGCGTCGATGCGCGCCTGAAAGGCGGCGAGGAAGGCTTCGTCCTCATCCGTTTCGGTTTTGGCACCGATCAGGCCTTGGCTGTACATCGCATCTCCTCCATGCTTGCCGATATGCAATATGTAACAAAAATATCGTATAATTACAAGTTTTCGTAACGCATTTTTCAGGAGGAGCAATGAGCGATTTCGGCGTCGATCAGGCCAACGATCTTCTGAAGCGTATCTTCGCGCCATGGGTCGTCGATCTCGGCTTGCGCGCGGAGAGCTTCGATGAGCATGGCGGGACTTTCGTGCTGCCCGCCAATCCGAGGCTCGTTCATGTCGGCGGTGTCGTCTGCGGGCAGGCTACGGCTTCTGCCGCGGACACGGTTTCGGTAGTGACACTGGCGGCGATGAATGGCCGCTTCCGAATCTGCACGACGGTCGATCTGACGACACATTTCATCCGACCGCTGTCGCCCGGCGATGTCGAAATCCGCTGCGAGGTGCTTTCCAACGGCAAGCGCATGGCGTTCGTCCGCGTCGAGCAGCGCGCGAAAGGCGACACGCGCGTGGCGGTCTCGGCGACGATGGCGTTTGCCTATATGGAGGAGTGACTGCCGCTCATCCTGAAACGTCCACCGAACTCGCGCGGATTCGCGAGCGGCGGCAGGCCGGCTTCAGTGAGCCATGCTTCGCTGGGCGCGGCCAGCCGGCCGTAAATATCGCGAGCGAGCGAGCGCGCCCGCTCGCCGGGCCAATCCTTCGGCAGCAGCGCCAGCGGCAGGCCCGGATCGCGCAAGACGATGCGTCGCCAGTCGTGGAGAAGAAGCGTGCGCGCAGAGATCGCATCGAGCGGCCGAAACGCTCCGCCCCGTTTCAGTGCTTCGGACAGCGGACGGTAGGCCTCGATGAACGCGCCGTATGCCGTTGCGACCTCCTCGCTCGGCCACAGCATGCGCATGGCTTCCGGATGCTCGGCGCTGCTGCCATGGATGACCAGCATGCCGGCGGGGTCCACGGCGATGGCCGGAACCGTGCCGGGCCGAAGGTAGACACTCCCCTCGACCGACAGGAAGCCCGCCTCTTCCATCCTGCCGCGCAGGTCGCCGTCGCTTGCCTGTGGGACGACGGCTACCGTCCAGGTGCCGTCCCAGTCCGGCGGCCCGGCCGCATAAATGCGCCGCGTGGCAAGGTCGAAGGCGTGCCGCCCCTCCTCAGCCAGCCGATAGAAGCTGTTGCGACCATCACGCTCGCGCGTCACCCAATGGTCGGCGGCAAGCCTGGACATCGCTGTCCGAAGCGCGCCCGCCTCGATGCGCAGGCGCCCCATGATGTCCTGCAACGCCTGAAGCGCCACGCGCCCTCCACGCGGAACGACGGCGTCGCCAAATATGGTGATGACGAGCGACCAGACGCGTGGGCGGCCGCGTTCATGCAGCCGGGCGATCAGCCGGTCTAGCGCTGCCTCGGCAGGTCTGGATGGAGCGTCCATAGAGGTCAGATGACATAGCGACCCCTACTCCGCAAGCGCCAAGCTTCGGCCAGACGGATGGCGGCAATGGCGCTTGCGAAACGCCTATGCCGGGCCGATACGCGAGAAAACCTGCTCGACCGGTACGGGCGGCTCGATATCGAACGTCTCGCGCAACAAGCGGGCGAGCTCGTCGGCGTTCTCGATATTGCGTCCCTCGATGGCGCGGCCGCCGCCTTCTTCAACGACGAAACGGCGATTGACGATCTTGTATCGTCTGCCGCCGACGACACGCTCCAGAATGAGGTTCCGGACAAGCACGTGGTTCGGATTGGTCGAGGTAAACCAGTTCGCCATCTCGTAGTCCGATGGCTCCTGGCGCGTAAAGTCGAACATATACATCGTCCGCCAGCCACCGGGCTGCGACGCGGCAAGCGAGAACAGGCCGTCCTGCTCCGTCAGCCGATATGTTCCCGCGATTGTTTGCTGCTCGATATCCGTCTCAAACCGCAGCGGTTGATCAAGCAGGCATCCGCCGAAGCCGACGTCGGCGAGCCATGGCCCATCCGCAAGCTCGACCTTGAGCAGCATATGCGTGCGCGGGCTGAGCGGCGCGTCCGGTGCCGACATCCAGCGCACGCGTCCAGCAAAAGCCGTGACCTTGAAGCCGATTGTCTCCAGTGCAGTCTTGAAAAGCGTATTCTGTTCGAAGCAGTAGCCGCCACGACGACCACGAACGATCTTTTCCTGCAACGCCCCGATATCCAGCGAAACCGGCCGCCCAAGGAGCGGGTCGAGCGATTCGAACGAGATCGCGGCCACATGGGCGGCATGCAGCGCGGAGAGCGTCGCGAGATCGGGCACTATCTTTGCCTCGAAGCCGATCCGCGCCAGATACTCCTTCAGCCGGAACTCATTACCCATGCCTTGCCCTGCCGCCAATTCCCCGCGGGCGGCGACAGTCAGCCGCGCCTTCCGCCGGCCAGATGACACAGCAGCCATGTCACTGCAAGTCATGCCCCTTGACCGCTTCCGGTTCGGATCGGCTCTGGAAAGACTGCCATGATGGCCTTAGGAAACGAGAAGGAAGACAGGGTAGGACGATGGTGCAGAATATCTATGACGAACCGGTATTTTTCGAGGGCTATGGCCGGCTGAACCGCTCGGTCCACGGTCTCGCCGGAGCGCCGGAATGGCCGGCGCTTCGTTCCATGCTGCCGGACATGCGCGGTCTTCGTGTCGTCGATCTCGGCTGCGGCTATGGCTGGTTCTGCCGCTGGGCGCACGAAAACGGCGCCGGCGAGGTGCTCGGGCTCGATATTTCGGAGAAGATGCTCGATCGGGCACGAGCTGAAAACGGGGACCCGGCCATCGCTTACCGCCGTGCCGACCTAGCGGAATTGTCGCTTCCGAAGGAGGCTTATAATCTCGTCTACAGCTCGCTTGCCTTTCACTACATCGAAGATGCCGAACGCCTTTACCGTACGATCCATGACACACTCGTTCCGGGCGGACGCCTGGTCTTCTCGACCGAGCATCCGATCTACATGGCGTCGGTCCACCCCAGTTGGGTAACGAAGGGCGACGGGAGCCAGGCCTGGCCGGTCGATCACTATTCGGTCGAGGGCCGACGCACGACGCATTGGCTCGGCGCGGATGTCGTCAAATATCACAGGACGATGGCCACTACCGTCAACCTGCTCATCCGCGCCGGCTTCCGGATTCTGCATATCGGGGAGTTCTCTCCGACCGCCGCGCAGATTGCAGCCGATGCGACGCTAGCCGAGGAAACAGACCGCCCGATGTTCCTGATGATCGCCGCCGGGAAATAAACCCTTCCCCGACAGCGGATCGCATCGCCGTCAGCTTCAGCAACGATGGAAATACCGGTAGGTGTCCGGCGCGCTCATCCATTTGAAATTGGGCGCGAGCCCGCCATGGCTGTTGATCCAGCCTTTGATATCGGATGCGTAAGCATGCCAGAGTACAGCCGTCATCTCGGGTCTGTGCGCGAGGTGGAACCCGAAACGTGCCGCCGGCATGACGCAGATATGATCGCGGGGGATGTAACCCAGAAGGACGGTGCATGCGGACTGGCAAGGCCCCACGACGCGCACGCGGACATCCTGTGCGGCCAGATTCTTCCAGCGCTGGCTGTAGGCCGCGACGCTACCGCCATGATTGTCGGAAATATCGATCGTTTTAGGTGTCGCCCAGCCCGGAACGAGCCAGGCAACCATGAACATGCCAGCCAGCAATAGCCTCGCAAGCACCGCCGCCTCCGAAACCCGACGAACGCATCCGATCAGAAGCTACTCCCTGGACGACAAGATTGGCAATGGCAGCAGCAAGGCTGCCGCAAAGGCCGGCTCATCCATCATCGACCGCATTATTGCCCGAGTCTTGGATGGGCAGCGCCAGGGTCATCGAACCGAAAGTATGGGTGAAGAGATTACCGTCGGCCATCCATCTACGCCAGTTTCTTCACGCCGTTCACCAACATCCTCGTAGCCAGAGCCGCATACTCCTCGCGGGTGACGGGGCCGTCTTCGCGGAACCACATATAGAACCAGTTCAGCATGCCGAAGAGGCTCATGGTGACGGGCTTGAGCAGGCGGCCATCCTCGAATGCCTGCGGATGAACGGCGCGGACCGCGTCGGAGAACATCGCAACCAGCCTTCTTTCGAGCGCCTTCAATTCGGCCTGCCGAGGTTCCGGCAGGAGACGGAGGGCGTTGATCTGGACCTTATGCTCGGCGTCGGCGTCGCGATAGGCGTCGAGCAGGGCCGCGACCAGCCTGCCCAGCCGCTCTTCGGGCCCCAGGCCGGGCACATCGGCTGCTTCCACCACGTCAACAAGCGCCTGCAAATGATTGGAAAGGATTCCGAAAAGCAGCGTCTCCTTGGATGTGTAATAGTGGTAGAGCAGCGCCTTGGAGACACCGCATTCAGCCGCCAGCCCGGCCATGGAGGCGCGGTCATAGCCATCGCGCGCGAAGGCGATCGCCGCGCGGTGCAGGATCGCCTCGCGCTTGTCGTCATAATCCCTGGCGCGGGTGCGGGGCATCAGGCTTTCGGCCGCTTGTCCACGATCCGGACCGCCTTGCCCTGGCTGCGCGCGACGCCTTCCGGCGGCAGCACGTCTACGCGCACGGTGACACCCACCACGGCCTTGATCCGCTCACGCAGCGCGTTCGACGCGGCGTCACGACGTTCTTCCGCTACATCGGCCGTGGCGATCTCGACATGAACGATCATCTCGTCCATGCGCCCCTCGCGGGTAAGCTCGATCTGGAAATGCGGCGCCAGCCCTTCGATCGTCAGGATCTGCTCCTCGATCTGCGTCGGGAAGACATTGACGCCGCGCAGGATCATC
>JBDZVC010000558.1:0-2407 GCA_040255475.1 Phyllobacteriaceae bacterium
AGGGCGACGAATCGCTCTGCGCGACCATGGACATGATCGTGGCGGCCGGCGGCGGCGAGCGCGACCAGGAAGTGGACGAAAGTATCCTTGCGGCATCGCTTGGCACCAACGACCGTGGTGTCCTGCTGAACCAGAAACTGATGACCGATTTGCGCCCGACGCTTTTCCTAGCGCAATTGTCGAACCTGCTCGCCGGCAACATCTCGATCGTGCACAAGGTCACCGGCTCCTCGCGCACCTTCATGGGAGAGGAAGGCGCAGGCGTCGCGGCCGTGGAGACTGCGGCCGCCCGCATCCGCTCCGGCCAGTCGAGCCATGCACTCGTCGGCGCCGCCTTCCAGACGGAACATCCCGACATGCTGCTCGCTTATCAACTGGGAGACCAGCTGCAGCACGGACCTTGGCAGCCGGTATGGAACCGCGACCGGGCGCAGGGCGGCGGTATCTTCACCGGGTCGGGCGGCGCATTCCTCGTGCTCGAATCGCGTGAACATGCCGAGGGGCGCGGGGCTCGCGTCCATGCGCGGATCGAAGAGGTCATATCTGCCCGCGCACGTCGTTCAGGCGGAGCGCTGGAAGCGGCGCTGCGGGCGATGACGGCAAATCTTTCCGACAAGGACGGTAGGCGCCTTGCCCTTTCCGGGGCTTCCGGCGTCCACGATGCAACGGCAGCCGAAAAGAAAGCGCTCGGAAGCCGGTTTGCGCTGCGCGGCCTGACGACGCTGACGGGGCATCTGAAGGAAGCGCAATTTCCTTTCGCGGTGGCGCTCGCGGCGCTCGCCGTCGCGCACGGAGAGGCTTATCCGCCATTCGACCCGAGCGAACCTGCCTTCGCCGGCGATCCGCACACCGCTCTTGCAACGGCCGTCGGGTCGAGCCATTTCGAAGGTATCGCGCTCGTCAGCGCGGCGTAGAAAGGCAGGCAATGTCGAAAACGACAGATCATCTCGGCAGGCCGATCGTGGTCGTGACCGGCATTGGCATCATCACTTCACTCGGTGTCGGCAAGAAGGACAACTGGGGTGCGTTGACCGCCGGGCATTCCGGCATCCACACAATCACCCGCTTCCCGACCGAAGATCTCAAGACCCGCATTTGCGGTACCGTCGATTTCCTGGGCGCAAGCGACAAGGGGCCGAGCGCGCTCACCTACGAGATGGCCGAAACCACAACGGTGGAAGCTCTCGGCGAGGCCGGACTTGGCGACACGGACTTCAGCGGCCCGCTCTTCCTGGCCGCTCCGCCCGTGGAACTCAGTTGGCGCGACCGCTTCGACCTTTACAGGATGTCGGCCAACGGCGCCGGTTACGAGCGGCTGATGGCGGGCGCGACCAAACCCGAGGCCGCCCCTTACTATGCGACGACACAGTTCGGCTCGATCGCCGACCGTCTCGCCGACCGCTTCGGTACGAAGGGCCTGCCGATCACGCTTTCCACCGCGTGTGCATCCGGCGCAACGGCGATCCAGCTCGGCGTCGAGGCGATCCGGCGCGGCGAAGCCGACCGGGCGCTGTCGATCGGCACGGACGGGTCCGCCACCGCCGAGGCGCTTATCCGCTTCTCGCTGCTCTCGGCACTTTCGACACGCAACGACGAGCCCGAAAAGGCATCGAGGCCGTTCTCCAAGGACCGGGACGGTTTTGTGCTGGCGGAAGGCTCTGCCACGCTCGTGCTCGAATCGCTCGAAAGCGCCAAGGCTCGAGGGGCCGAAATCCTCGGCGTGCTCAAGGGTTGCGGCGAGAAGGCCGACGATTTCCATCGCACCCGCTCCAAGCCCGATGGCTCGCCCGCGATAGCGGCGGTGCGCGCGGCGCTTGCCGATTCCGGTCTCGACGAAAACGGCATCGACTATATCAACGCGCACGGCACCTCGACGCCGGAGAACGACAAGATGGAGCACCTGTCGCTCTCGACCGTGTTCGGCGAACGCATGCACTCCATTCCTATCTCATCAAACAAGTCGATGATCGGCCACACGCTCTCGGCCGCCGGCGCCGTCGAAGCCGCCTTCTCGTTCCTCACTATGCGCGAAGGCGTTCTTCCGCCGACCATCAACTATGACAATCCCGACCCCGTGATCGAGCTTGACGTGGTACCGAACGTCAAACGATCGGCCGACGTGAAGACCGTCCTCTCCAACTCCTTCGGCTTCGGCGGCCAGAACGCCTGCCTTGTAATGGCGCGCGAACCGGCCTAAGCGGCTCCCGGCAGGAACGAAGTCGGGAACACATGCGCGCATTGCAATTAATTGCAGACCGCCAGCTTGAAGCGGTCGACATTTCCCCGCCGCCCTCACCCGGCACGGGCGAGGCTACCGTCCGTATCAGGGCGGTGGCGCTCAACCATATCGACGTGTGGGGCTGGCGCGGCATGGCGTTCGCCAAGCGCAAGATGCCGCTTACGATCG
>JBDZVC010000559.1:0-2380 GCA_040255475.1 Phyllobacteriaceae bacterium
CTTCTCAACGGTCTTTACGATGCCAAGCTCGATCGGCAGCCAGTGCTCGCCATCACTGGCCTGCAGTTCCACGATCTACTCCACACCTTTACCCAGCAGGACGTGGAACTGGATAAGCTTTTCATGGACGTTTCGGTCTACAACGTGCGCGTCATGGGGCCGGCCCACGTGCGGAACACGGCGGAACTCGCTTGCCGGACCGCGCTGGCGTACCGCGGTGTCGCTCATTTGACGATTCCGGTGGATGTGCAGTCGCAGCCGGTAAGTAAAGGCCTCCGCTCGGAGCGAAACATTCCTTCTCACGTCTCCGAGAGAATGGCGTATTCCGCGCAGCTTCCGGACGACGATCAACTCATCCGCGCCGCTTCGATCCTGAACGAAGGCAAGAAAACCGCGATCCTAGCAGGGCAGGGCGCGCTGGGCGCCAGCGATCAACTGAAGGCGGTTGCAGAGAAGCTTGGCGCGCCCGTCATCAAGGCTCTTCTCGGCAAGGGCGCGATGCCGGACGACAATCCATATTGCATCGGGGGGATCGGGCTGCTCGGCACGAAACCCTCGCAGGAAGCGCTGGAGGAATGCGATACGCTTCTCATCGTCGGCAGCAATTTTCCTTACGTCGAGTACTATCCGAAGCCCGGCGCCGCCCGTGGCGTCCAGATCGACCTCGACTCTCAGGGCATCGGGCTGCGTTATCCCGTCGAGGCCGGTCTGGTGGGCGATTCCGCAAAAGTGATCGAGGCGCTTCTCCCGTTCCTGCTTTACCGGGAGGACCGATCGTTCGTCGAAGGCATGCGATCGCGGATGGAAGAGTGGAACCAGTTGCTTGAGGAGCGGGGAACACGCACCGACAAGCCGATGAAGCCGCAGGTCGTGGCGCACGAACTCAACAAGCTGTTGGCCGCCAATGCCATCGTCGCCACGGATTCGGGCACCATCACCACCTGGGCCGCAAGGCATCTTTCGATCCGCGGCGACATGAAATTCTCGTGCTCCGGCAGCCTCGCCACAATGGCTTGCAGCTTGCCATATGCGATTGCGGCTGCGGTTTCCAATCCGGACCGGCCCGTAATCTGTTTCATCGGCGACGGCGGCCTCGCAATGCTGATGGGCGAGCTCGCGACATGCGCGAAGTACGACCTCGACATCAAGATCATCGTCATAAAGAACGACGCGCTCGCCCAGATCAAATGGGAGCAGATGGTCTTCCTGGGCAACCCGGAATATGTCTGCGAACTGCAGCCGATAGACTTTGCCGCCGTTGCGCGGGGCTTCGGCCTGGCCGGCTACACCATCGACGACCCGGCGGAGTGCGCGGCAACGCTGCAGGAGGCTCTCGCGTCCCCTGGTCCGGTTCTTGTGGAAGCGGTCGTCGACCCGCACGAGCCCCCGATGCCGCCGAAGGTCAAGCTCAGCCAGGCGGAACAATTTGCGAAAGCCTTGGCGAAGGGAACTCCGGCGCGCGGAAAGATCGCGCTGACGGTGGCGTCCGATACCGTACGCGAACTCACCTGAGCCCTCGGAAGCGCACCGCTTCCTTGTCGGCGCCCTGAAGCGCGCTAGCTCCACAGTGGGAAGGGACAGCATCATGAAAAGGAAAACGATCAATCGTCGCGGCTTTCTTACCGGAACGGTAGCCGCGGGAACCCTGGCGCAATTCGTGCTGCCAGGCGACGCCAGGGAGTATAGCGGTGCGGAGCCGTGGAGTCCGTCGGCCGCGCAGTTGCCGCAGCCTGCCAGTCCCGCCAGCGGCAAGTTCTTCACTCCGGACGAACGTAGATTCATCGAAGCGGCCGTCGATCGCCTTATCCCGAAGGACGAATGGCCAAGCGCGACGGAGGCGGGCGTCGCCCATTTCCTCGATGACCAGCTGGCCGGGCCGTTCGGCAGCGCCCAGTCCTGGTACATGCAGGGACCGTGGGCGAAAGGCGAGGACAGCCAGGGATTCCAGTCGAGGCTTGCTCCCGCCCCCCTCTATCGGGCCGCCATCAAGGCCGTCGATCAGCATTGCCGCGACAAATATTCCGGCAAGGGCTTTGCCCAGCTTTCGACCTCCGATCAGGACGAGGTCCTGAAAGGGTTGGAGAAGGGCGATATCGAATTGAAGGGCGTCGACGCCAAGACCTTCTTCACGATGTTCCTGCAGAATACGACCGAAGGCTTCTTCAGCGACCCGGTCCACGGCGGAAACAAGGACATGGTCGGTTGGAAGATGATCGGCTTTCCCGGCGCGCGGTACGATTACCGACCTTACGTTTCCAAGCACAACCAGAAGCTCGACCTGCAGCCCGTCTCCGTTGCTGGCGTCGATTCCTTCGGCGCCGGAACCCCGCCGAAATAACTCATCCCCCATTAGACCCGCGACAGCAGGCCTGACCCAGCA
>JBDZVC010000560.1:0-2379 GCA_040255475.1 Phyllobacteriaceae bacterium
GGCGATGGTCGATTTCGATCCGGGGATGACGACAAGGCCGGCATCGGCCGGCAAGCGCTTGCCTGGAGGCACGAAGACGACTTCGAT
The DNA here is from genome assembly GCA_040255475.1 of Phyllobacteriaceae bacterium. Lineage (GTDB taxonomy): Bacteria > Pseudomonadota > Alphaproteobacteria > Rhizobiales > Rhizobiaceae > Mesorhizobium_L. The sequence goes on from JBDZVC010000560.1 coordinate 88, forward strand.
GCCGGGCTCGGCGCGAAGCGGGTCGAGATCGTCGAAATTGGCGATGCGGCCAAGCATCGGGACGGCCACCTTGAGCGCGGACGAATGCCCTTCGGCGAGTCGTTCGAGGACGACGGAATCCTCGGAAGGCAGGTGCGCGGCGTCTCTCAGCCATGGCACCACCCCGAAGCAAGGCCAGTTCGTGTAGTCGCCGATGGCCGTCAGCCCGTCATCGAACAGCGAAACGTCGCCACGGAACTTGTTGACGAGATATCCGACGATCATCCGCCGGTCCTCCTCCGGCAGGATGTGGTGGGTCCCGACCAAAGAGGCGATCACCCCGCCCCGATCGATGTCGCCGACCAGCACCACCGGCACGTCCGCGCGGGTGGCGAAGCCCATATTGGCGATATCGCGGTCGCGCAGATTGATCTCCGCCGGCGAGCCCGCCCCTTCGACCACGACGAGATCGGCGTCCTTCCCCACCTCACCCCACGATTGCATCACCGCGTCGAGCAGCCTGCCTTTCAGCGTCTGGTAGTCGCGCGCGCCGGCTTCGCCGAAGACCCTACCCTGCACGATCACCTGCGCGCCGACATCGCTCTGGGGCTTCAGGAGGACCGGGTTCATGTGGACGGTCGGAGCGACCCCGCAGGCAAGCGCCTGCAGCCACTGCGCACGGCCGATCTCGCCCATTTCCGAGCTGCCGGGGATTTCGGCGACGGCGGCGTTGTTCGACATGTTCTGCGGCTTGAACGGGCGTACCGAAAGCCCGCGTCGACGCGCTACCCGGCAAAGCCCGGCTACCAGCACCGTCTTGCCGACGTCCGAGCCGGTTCCCTGCAGCATAATAGCGCGGGCCCTGCTCAACTCGCTTCTACCCTGCCGGTGATCGTCGAGCGCGCGGCAAGCTGGCCGCCGCGCCAGAGATAGAGCGCCAGAAGCGGCTCCTCCCTGGTTTTCATCGCATGGCTGACATCGGAAGGATGATGGATAAATGCGCCCGCGGGGCGCTCGACATACGGCCCGTCGCCCTTCCGCCACATCGCGCGCCCGCTCAGCGGCACATAAATCTCTTCCGCGGCATGATGGTGGTCCGGATAGTGAAGGTTCGGGCCAAGGATCAGGAAGCCACCGGCCATCCTGTCATTGACGAAATGCCCGCGCGTCCCGAACAATTCCAGCCAGCCATAGTTGTCGATGAAGTGCCGGCCGAAATCCGCCTCCACATAGGTCTGCCCCCAATGGAGGGCGTTTCGGTTTTCCGCGAGCAGGCGAACTACCTCCCGCACTTCTTCGCCTGCTATCGAAGAAATCCGGTCAAGGTGGCGGAGGCACGGCAGCGGCTTGGAAGAGAGCATCCGCTCTTCCATCGACCAATCCACAACATCGAGAAAACGCGCAAGCACGGGCTTCTCGAAACCGGTGAGATATTCACGCGTCTTCGCCAGCAATCTTCGTTGAACGTCCGGCTCCATGGCGCTTGTGTGCACAACCTCTTTGCAGACGCCCGCGTTGCGGAACGCCGACGATGGTTTAGACTGGCGGAAGGTCGAGGAGCAAGCGGAAGCAGGGAGGTTGTCATGGACGCCGTTGCCGACAAGGCCGCAGGCCAGTTCGAACTGAACGACGACCAGCGCGCCATCCGCGAGATGACCAGGGACTTCGCTGCCGAGCGGGTCGCGCCCTATGCGCTCGACTGGGACAAGGAGCGCTTCTTCCCGTCCGCTATCATTCGCGAAACCGGCCCGCTCGGCTTCGGCGGCATCTATATCGGCGAGGATGTGGGCGGTTCCGGATTGGGTCGGCTCGATGCAGTGCTCATCTTCGAGGCGCTCGCCGCCGCCTGCCCCGCCTTCGCCTCCTTCATCTCCATCCACAACATGGCTGCGTGGATGATCGACAAATTCGGCGACGAGGCCCAGCGTCAGCGCTTCCTGCCGAAACTCACCTCGATGGAATGGCTCGCAAGTTACTGCCTGACGGAACCGGGCTCCGGGTCGGACGCCGCGGCGCTCAAGACGCGCGCGGTCAGGAGCGGCGGTAACGGCAGCGACTATGTCCTGAACGGCGCCAAGCAGTTCATTTCGGGCGCCGGCGATTCTGACGTCTATGTCGCAATGGTGAGGACCGGCGAGGACGGCCCGAAAGGCGTCTCTACGCTGGTCATTCCGAAGGATGCACCCGGCCTTTCCTTCGGAGGGATCGAAAGCAAGATGGGCTGGCACATGCAGTCCACCCGGCAGGTCATCTTCGAGGACTGCAAGGTGCCGGCGGAAAACCTGCTTTCGGGCGAAGGCGTCGGCTTCAAGA
>JBDZVC010000561.1:0-2377 GCA_040255475.1 Phyllobacteriaceae bacterium
GTCTCGTCGGCCTTCAGTTCGCCGAGCAATTCATGGAAATCCTTGGCTTCGCGGAAATTGCGATAGACCGAGGCGAAGCGGACATAGGCAACGTCGTCCAGCGACTTCAGCGCCTCCATGACGAGATTGCCGATGTCGCCGGCGGGGATTTCCATCTCGCCGGAACTCTCGAGCTGGCGCACGATGCCGGTGACGGCGCGCTCGATGCGCTCAGGATCGACATTGCGCTTGCGGAGCGCGATGTCGAAAGAACGCGCCAGCTTGTCGCGATCGAAGGGAACCTTGCGGCCGGATTTCTTGACCACGACCAGATCGCGAAGCTGGACGCGCTCGAAAGTGGTGAAACGACCGCCGCAATCCGGGCAGACACGACGGCGGCGGATCGCCGAACCGTCCTCCGCCGGACGGGAGTCCTTCACCTGTGTGTCTTCGGACTGGCAATAGGGACAGCGCATGGCTCAGCTCAATTCAGTTGCGGTGCGACGAGGCGCAGATTCGGGAAATAAGTGCGATAGCGCCGAACATCGCGGGTCAGCACGGGTATATCCAGCGCAGTAGCATGGGCGCCGATAAAGAAGTCCGACAAAACCCCGGTTCGAGTGCCTCCCGCCTTACGGTAGCGACTATAAGCCTTGGCGGCTAGGAAAGCGGCCTCACGCCGCATTTCGATCATGTTGACGCCCACCCTCCCGAGGAAACTGTCAACTGCCTCGACGGCAGCATAACGGCTCGACAATTCCGCATAGACAATGGCGTTGATACAGAGCGGCCCTTTGACCGCCTCATCTGCCAGAGTTCTTACAGACCAGTGGAACCATTCCGGATCATCGGTGGCGATATCGAGAAGAACGTTGGTGTCGACCAGGATCAATCGTCGTCGCCACGCCACATCTTCATGATTTCGTCCGTTGTCGGTCCGGGCCCCGCATGCCCCCGCAATTTTTCAAAACGGTTCGGCGGCCGCTCGCCGTCCGCGCGTTCCAGGACGATGTCACGGTTGTCGTTGTATCGAAACCGCACTTCGCTGCCCGGCTTCAAATCCAGAAGATCGCGCACGGCCTTCGGGATCGTCACCTGGCCCTTAGTAGTCACTTTCGTGCTCATGACAGCCTCGGTAAGGATTGTTTTCCTGAAGGTATTACCGAGGCCGTCTTGAATCAAGAGCGTGCCGTCGCCACCCGTCACCCCAGATACGGATAGAGCGGGAACCTCTCCGTTAGGGCCAGCACCTTCTTCTGCACCGCCGCCTCGACCGCGGCGTTGCCCTCGTCCGAATTCGCAACCTTCAGCCCGTCGAGGACTTCCGCGATCAGCTTGCCGATCTCACGAAACTCAGCCTGGCCAAAGCCGCGCGTCGTGCCGGCCGGCGTGCCGAGGCGGATGCCCGACGTGACGAAGGGCTTCTCGGGATCGAAGGGGATGCCGTTCTTGTTGCAGGTGATGTTGGCGCGGCCGAGTGCGGCTTCCGCGCGCTTGCCCGTGGCGTTCTTCGGACGCAGATCGACCAGCATCAGATGGTTGTCCGTGCCGCCGGAGACGATGTCGAGCCCGGTTTCCTGCAGCGAGGAGGCCAGAGCCTTGGCATTGGCGACGACCTCATGCGCGTAGCTGCGGAATTCCGGTCTCAACGCCTCGCCGAGCGCCACCGCCTTGGCGGCGATGACATGCATCAGCGGGCCACCCTGGAGGCCGGGGAAGACGGCCGAGTTGATCTTCTTGGCGATGTCCTCATGGTTGGTCAGCACCATGCCGCCGCGCGGGCCGCGCAGCGATTTGTGCGTCGTGGTCGTCACCACATGGGCGTGCGGCAGCGGCGACGGGTGCTCGCCGCCGGCGACCAGCCCGGCGATATGCGCCATGTCGACCATCAGATAGGCACCGACCTCGTCGGCGATCTCGCGGAAGCGCGCCCAATCCCAGAAGCGCGAATAGGCCGTGCCGCCGGCAAGGATCAGCTTGGGCTTGGTCTCGCGCGCCAGCTTCGCCACGGCATCCATGTCAAGCAGATGGTCGTCCTTGCGCACGCCGTAGGAGATGACGTTGAACCACTTGCCGGACATATTGACCGGCGAGCCGTGGGTGAGATGGCCGCCGGAGTTCAGGTCGAGTCCCATGAAGGTGTCGCCCGGCTTGAGCAGCGCCAGGAACACGGCCTGGTTCATCTGGCTGCCGGAATTCGGCTGGACGTTGGCGAAATTGCAGGAGAACAACTTCTTCGCCCGCTCGATCGCCAGTTCCTCGGCAACATCGACGAACTGGCAGCCGCCATAGTAGCGCTTGCCAGGATAACCCTCGGCATATTTGTTGGTCATGATCGAGCCTTGCGCCTCGAGCACGGCGCGGCTGACGATGTTTTCCGAGGCGATCAGCTCGATCT
>JBDZVC010000562.1:0-2362 GCA_040255475.1 Phyllobacteriaceae bacterium
CCAGGAACACGTCGGAATCGGGGCTCGCCTGCCGGTCGAGCGCAAAGCCTTCGCTTGGCGTGATCGCGGCGATGCGCTTGGTACCGAGGTCGGGCCAGATGATGCCCGATCCGGCGAGCCGGTAGTGCGGCGCGACGATTAGCCGGTCAATCTGCTGGTCGGTCGTGTTGGCAAGGGCGAAGACGGCCCAGTCGCCGCTGGCGTGCTTATCCTTCGCCTCCACCTCGATGCGCCGCACGATACCGTCGGCGCCCGGCGCGGTGGAAACCTGGAAACTGTCCCCCTTGCTGCGGTAGATCTGGACGGCACGGGAAAGGTCGAGCGCCACGTCGTCGCGCGAAATCTTGATGGGCTCGACCGCGTAAGCGGGCAGGATCGCGAACAGTCCGATCAAAAGGACAAATGCAAGGATCAATCGGTCGGGATGAAATCTTCGCACTTGGTCCGTTCGCCTTCTCACGCGGAATTGCCTGGTCGCCCCCTGAGGGCGGGGAAGTCGCTGGCAATCAGCGCGTAGAGATAGTGGTCCTGCCAGCTTCCGTTGATCCTGAGATAGGATTTGAGAAGCCCTTCGCGCGTGAATCGGGCTTTTTCAAGCACCCGTATCGACCGCCCGTTTTCGGGAATACAGGCGGCTTCGATCCTGTGCAACCCAAGGCGGTCGAACGCATAGGGGATAACCAGGTTGACGGCCTCGAGCATCAGGCCCTTGCCGGCGTAGCGTTCGCCGACCCAATAGCCGATCTGGGCCGATTGCGAGACGCCGTGCCGGATATTGCCAAGTGTGATCCCGCCAGCCAGCGTTCCGCCCTGGTTGAGGAAGATGAAGAACGGCACCGCGCTGCCACGCTGATAGTCCTCCCGGTAACGCTGCAGGCGCATGCGCCATGCCTGCCGCTCCAGTTCATCTGGCGCCCAGCGCGGTTCCCATGGTTCAAGGAAGCCGCGGCTTGCCTCGCGCAACGCCGCCCAGGCGGCATAGTCGGCGCTTACCGGCATGCGGAGCGTGATGCGCTTGCCTCTGAGAACCGGCGTATCGCGTTTGAGAAAGGAAAGCGCCAGCATGCTCGGCTAGGGTGACGACCCCCTCAGCCGGCGAGGCGCCGTACCGACGGTGTCGGCCCGGCAAGCGATTCACGGATTGTCTCGAAGGCCGGCAGCGCGCCTACCGGACCGATCGCCGCGACGGTCGGCTTGGTGGCGAAAAGCCGCTCGGCAAGGTCTCTCAGGCGCTCGGTGGTGATTGCCGAGAGCCGTTCGACAAGTTCCTGCATTGGGATCGGCCGCCCATAGAGCATGAGCTGACGAGCGATCTGTGAGGCGCGGCTGGCCGCGCTCTCCTGCGACATCAGGAGCCCGGCGCGGTACTGCGCGCGCGCCCGGTCCAGTTCTTCGGGCAGGATATTCTCGCCGGCGCGCTGCAATTCGTCGAGGATGACCGGCACGAGCCTTGCGATGTCTTCCTTGCCGGTCGCGGCATGCACGCCGAAGACGCCGGTGTCGGAAAAGCCCCAGTGGAAGGCATAGACCGAATAGCAGAGGCCGCGTTTCTCGCGGACTTCCTGGAAAAGGCGCGACGACATGCCCCCGCCGAGGATCATGGAAAGAAGCTGGGACGCATAGAAATCGCGCACATGATAGGCGCGGCCCTCGAAGCCGAGCAGGATCTGCGCGTCCATCAGGCCGCGGTCCTCGCGATAGTCGCCCCCGACATAATTGGCGTATTGCGGCAGCACGCTTTCCGCCTTCGGACGGAAGCCGCCCAGCCGTGCCTCCACCTGCCGCACGAAATCGTCGTGCTTTATGGCACCGGCGGCCACCACGACCATGCGGTCGGCCCCGTATTGCCGATCCATGTAGGAGCGAAGCTGGTCCGAGGTGAACGACTTCACTGTCTCGGGCGTGCCGAGGATCGAGCGGCCGATCGTCTGGTGCCGGAAGGCCGTCTCGGTGAAACGGTCGAAGACGATGTCGTCGGGCGTGTCGTAGGCCGCGCCGATCTCCTGCAGGATCACGTGCTGCTCGCGCTCCAGTTCTCCCGGGTCGAAGCGGGAATCGCTGAGGATGTCGGAAAGGATATCGACGGCGAGCGGCACGTCGCCGGCAAGCACGCGCGCGAAGAAAGCGGTCGTCTCCACGCTGGTGGCGGCATTGATCTCGCCGCCGACATCCTCGATCTGCGAGGCGATGTCCCAGGCCGAACGCTGCCCGGTTCCCTTGAACGCCATATGCTCAAGGAGGTGGGCGATGCCGTGCTCCTCGTCGCGTTCGTTTCGCGCCCCGGACTTGACCCAGACACCCAGGGCGACGGTTTCGATGGAAGGAATGGTTTCGGTCGCAACCGTCAGGCCGTTCGAAAGAC
>JBDZVC010000106.1:0-12592 GCA_040255475.1 Phyllobacteriaceae bacterium
TATCCAGCAGGCCGCCAGCGGCGCCTACCGCAACGGCTCGCTGGGCATGATCGGCGGGGTGGACACCTACCAGTCGCAGAACATCCCGCTGCATACGACCGGTTCGCGCTCCGGCACGACCAAGGTCAACGGATCGATCACCGCGACCACGAAGTCCTACTCGGACGTGAAGGACACCAACACTCAGTCCATCAACATCGATGGCCTGACCGGTGCAACCGACACGATCAAGGCGGGCGACGTGTTCACCATCGCCGGGGTGTATGATGTCAACCCGGTGACCAAGGCGAAACTGCCGCACCTCAAGATGTTCACCGTGACAGCTGATGCCACGGCTTCCACCAACGCGGCCGATGTCACCATCTCGCCGGCCATGATCTGGTCCGGCGCGTTCCAGACGGTGAGTGTAGTCGGGGTGACCGACCTCAACAACCAGGACGTGACCTTCATCGGTACGGCCTCGACGGCGTACGCGCAGAACCTCATGTTCCGCAAGAACGCCTTCGCCCTGGTGATGAAGCCGCTGATCTCGCCGCCCGGCGCGGTCGATGTCGCCCGCCAGTCCTACAAGGGGCTGAACGTCCGCGTGATCCCTGTCTACGACGGCATCAACGACGTGAGCGCGTGGCGTCTCGATGTGCTCTACGGCACCAAGACCATCGACCCGCGCCAGGCTCTCCGCCTGAGCGGCGCCAGCTAAGCATAGAGGGGCTTCGGCCCCTCTTTTCACCCATTCGCAAGGAACACCCTAATGGCTAAGCAGCTTTCGGACGGCGGCAGCGATGGCACTGCCCTCGGCCAGTCCACCACCGACAAGATCGGTTTCTTCGGCACCGCGACGACCGTGCAGCAGGTTTGCACCTCGGCCGCCGCGCTGACCGCCGGTGAAACCACTCCCGCCGATATCGCAGCGGTCGTCGTGGAGATGTACACCGCCCTCAAGGCGTACAAGCTCCTCGGCTGATGCTGATTTGCGTCGGCATCCCTGCCCATGACGGGAAGCCGTGCGCGCAAACCGTGGATTCCCTGCTGGCGGAGCAGTTTCTCGCAGCCCAGCAGGGGGTTCACCTCCTCGTGCAATGGCAGATCGGGGTGGCCCTGATCGGCATTGCACGCAACAAGCTGGTCAAGCAGTTCCTCGACATTCCCGAAGCCGACCGCATGGTATTCGTGGATTCGGACATTTCATGGCGCGGCGGCGATCTGACGAAGCTGGCGCTCCGGGGCGAGGACGTGATCGGGGCGACCTACCGGCCAAAGTCCGAGCGCGAGAGCTACCACGTTCACGGTGCGCCCGAGCCGGTCGGCGATCTCTATCGCGTCGACGGATTGCCGGGCGGCTTTCTCAAGGTATCCCGGCGCGCTTTCGAGGCCATGCCGGCCGTCGCCTACCGCGACAGCATGGGGCAGGAGTGGCGCGACTACTTCCCGACCGGGCTGCATGACGGGGTGCTCTACGGCGAGGATTACGGGTTCTGCAGGCTATGGCGCCAGACAGGCGGTGAGGTGTGGCTCGAGCCCGACATTGAGCTGCGCCACCATGATGGCACCAGATTTTACACCGGCTCGCCGCGCAAGTGGCTGGAGGCGCGCACATGACCGATCTCGCCATTGCGACCTATGCCGATTTGAAGGCGACCGCTCTTGATTTTCTCACGCGCGCCACCGATACGGCAACCGCTGCCGCGATGCCTGTGGCGATAAAGGTGGCCGAAGCGCGGCTGAACCGCAAGCTCGGCGCCGTGGAAACCGACGCCAGCCTGACCGGCACGACCGATAGTCGAACAATCGATGTTTCATCGCTCTCCATTGCGGAGCCGATCGCGCTCTATCTCGCCGAGGCGAGCACCGACGAGCGCGAAATCCAACTGCAGGGCGGATTCGAGCGGCTGACTACTTCCGGCCGGCCGGCGCAGGCCATGTGGGACGTGGATGCCGAGGAACTGGTGTTCGATCGGCCGCTGGATGGGAATTATCCGTTCCGGCTGCGCTATCGGGAGCGATTCGCGCTTTCGGATAGCGCGACGACCAACTGGCTGCTGACCAATCACCCGGACGTATACCTCGCCGCTACCCTGATGTGGGGCGCTGGCTACAATGAGGAATGGCCGAGCGGGCAGATCTGGAAGGCCGTTCTCGATGAGGGGATTGCTGAGGTCCAGAACGTCATTTCCCGGCAGCGCAAGGGTGTTTTGCGGGTCGATCCTGGGCTACTGAGGCGTAGCCGGCCGACTTATGCCGAGTTGGTCAACGGCGACTTCTGATGCAATACCCGTTCGGCCCACTGGCGCCCGATCGTGGTGATGCCGCGCCCGGCTTTTGCATGCGGGCCAATGGCGTCCTGCCGCTCATCGAAGGGTACGGTCCGGCACCGTCGCTGGCAACTCCGGCAGGGGCCACGGCACTCGGCGCCGATCCGCGCGGCCTGCTGTCGTTTGTCGAGGCGGCCGGGGCATGGGACGCCATCGCGTTTACGGCTGGCGATTGGTACAAACTCGCCTCGGACTATTCGTGGACCTCGCTCGGCGGCACGTTCAATTGCACCGATGGCGATGATTGGTCCAGCCTGCAGTTTGGCAAGTACGCTCTCGGCACCAACACGACCGATGGGCTGCAGGCATACGATATCGAGTCCGGCAGCAGCTTCACGGCGATCGCCGATGCCGGTGATCCCCGGTTCGTGTTCTCGTGCGCCAATTTTATTATCGGGCTCGATTGCCTCGACAGCACCGGCAACCGCAACAACCAGCTGATCAAGACCTCTGGGTTCAACGACCATACCAACTGGACTTCGGACGGTGCCGACAACCAGCCGCTGCCGGACGGCGGCGAGTTGCGGTTTGGGGCCGACTTGAAGAACAACACGGCCCTGATCCTGCAGGAACGGGCGGTTCGGCTGATGCCGTTCGGCGATGTCGGTGGCGGCGCAATGTTCGGCCTGCAGAAGATTTCCGATGGCGTCGGGACGGTCGGCGCCAAATCATGCGTGCCCTTCGACGGCGCGGTCTATTGGCTGGCGACGGATGGCTTTGCCCGGTTCGGGCCGGCCGGGCTGGAGCGCATCGGGGCCGGGCTGGTCGATAACTGGTTCCTCGGTCGCGTCGATCAATCCCGTTTCACTTCGGTGCAGGGGGCCGTCGATCCGTTCCGCAAGATCATCTGGTGGCGCTACCCGACCAACGACACGGTGTCGGATACCGTGTTTGATGACCTCATCGGCTTCTCCTGGCAGTTCAACCGCTGGGTGACGGCCTCGGTTTCGACAGCTTACCTGAGCCGCATCGCAACGCCGGGCTACACGCTCGACGACATGGATTCATTCGGGCCGCTCGACAGCATCGATATCGCGCTCGACTCGCGGTTCTGGTCCGGCGGCCAGCCGGTGTTCGCAGCTCTCGATGGCGACTACAAGTTCGCGACCTTCACCGGCGCGAGCCAAGCGGCGCAGATCACGGGCGCGACCATCAACAGCCCGGTCACGAGCCTGATCGGCTGGGCCACGCCAATCGATGATGCTCCCAACAGCACGCTCGAGCTTCGCGGGCGCGACAAGCTCGCGGACGATACCGCCTACAAGACAGCAGCGAGCAAGGTGCGCAACGGGGCCGTGCCGCTGCGTGGCCGGGGCATGAACATCAACTTCCGCTGGAACAATGCGGCTGGCGAGGATTGGACCTACGTTAAGGGCGTGGACCATATCCGCTCCGCGAGTGGTGGGCCGAAATGATGGCAGTCATCGCTCTAGGTGGAGACCACGAGCACGTCGACTGGGCTCACGCGAGCACGCTCGATTGGGCCATAGGCGGCGTGGTCATCGTCTGCATGGTCGCCGTGGCGGGGTTCCTCGTCTGGGCTCTCGTGAAGGCTATTCGCGGCCAATACCCGTTCGGGGATGACGGATGACCTACAACATCAGCGGCGGCACCGTCCTCACGAAATGGACGGCGCTCAGCGGCAGCACGGCCACCGACATTCTCGACCTTGGCAAGCGCGTCGTCATCCTCAGCATTGTCGCCGAAGGGACGAGCGGCACGCCCACCCTGACCATCGACGTCAACGATGGCACCAACACCTATGACGTGCGGCGCGCGGCGTCGGTACCGTTCACGTTCAGCGAGCCGTTCGCCCTCGACACCAACCAGAAGCTCCGGGCCACGTCCAGCGACGCCAGCGGGCATATCCATGTCGGGGTGAGCTACATCCTGCCCTCGGCGACGGGCGGCCCTAGAAGCTGACCTCATGGGTATCGCCGAGCTGATGCTGCCCGCCGATATCGCGGCGGATTGGGAAGACGTGGCCGCCATCCTGGCCGAAGCCGTCGAGATCGACCCTGCCCGGCAACTGGCGGATGTCTACCGCGACCTGATGGCCGGCGACATGGCGCTGATCCGCGTCGATGCCGGCGACCTCTGCGGCTTCGTGGTCATCGAGTTCGATCAGCCGACATGCCTGCTGCTCTATGCAGCCGGGTCGATCGGCAACCTCTGGCGCGGCGCGTTTCGGCCCATTTTGGCAGGGCTCGAGGAACTGGCGCGGCGCAACGGCTGCACGGAAATGCGCATCGAGGGCCGCGATTGGTCGCGGCTGCTCCCGGACTATGTGCCGGGGTCGGAACGGCCTTGGCGAAATGAACTGGTGAAGAGGCTTTGATGGAAAAGTACGAGAAGCTCGACGTGAACGATGCACGGCTCCTCGCCACAGCGAAGTGCGAGACGCTTTTGCGCGCTATCGCGAACGAAGACTTCAGCGGTCTGATGCGCGTGGATGCCGATTGGGTCTCCGGTCTCTGTGACGAGATTGCCGCGCTGATGGCGAAGCACGAGCGGCTGATGAACGGCGAAGGCACCTAACCATGGGCGGCGGTGGCGACACTACTACTTCGACGCAGACCAGCGGCTCGGCCCTCCCGGCTGTCGGCAACACGCTGACGCAACTGCTTTCCGGCGGCCCCAACAGCGTCCAGGGCGTGTTCAACGCCGGTCCCAAGGTCTTCGGCCAGTCGCTCTATTCGCCGCAGGGTGCGACCACCACGGCGGCACAGAACGCTTCCCTCGCCGCTGCCGGCAATCCGCAGTATGCATCCGGCGTCAATTCGGCGCTCGGGGCCAACAATGCGCTGCTCAGCGGCAATGGACTGACCTCGGGCCAGAATGGCACCATCGGCACGTCGAACAGCGTGGCGAACCAATATGGCGGCTTGACGGCCAACGGCGGGCTGACCTCGGGCCAGACCGGCAATCTCGGCACGGTCAACGGCATCGGCAACCAGTTCGGCAATCTCGCATCGGGGGCTGGCGCGCCGAGCCTCACCGAACAGCAGTTGATGAATGTCGCCACGGGCGGCGCGTTCGGCACCAACGATCCCGGATTTGCCGCCCTGAGGAGCAAAGCGGGGGATGACGCCCTGCGCACGGTCAATGCGGCCTTCAACAGCAACGGCCGGTTCGGGGGTGATTCCAACATCAAGACGGCCGGCGAGGGCGTCGGCAACGCGCTGGCGGGGCTCGACTACCAGAATTTCCAGAACGACATTGCCCGTCAGCAGCAGGCACTCAACGCCATCGAAAACCAGCGCCAGCAGGGCTTCACCAACCAGTCGAACTCCCTCGCCAATGAGCTCGGCGCCGCTGGCAACGCCTTCAACATGGGCCAGACCGGCACCGGCAATATCCTCTCCGCCTTGTCGGGCCAACTCGGCGCGTCCGGGCAAGCGTTCAACCAGGGCCAGACCGGCATCGCCAATCAGCAGGCGGCGCTCGGCAATCTAGGGTCGCTGTTCGCGGCTTTGCAGGCTCCGGCGGCGACACAGGCGGCCGTGGGCGCGGCGCAGGACCAGAATGCGCAGAACATCCTCTCCGGGCAGGCGGACCTTTTCAACCGGCAGAACAACGCGGCCCTTGGGCAGTTGCAGTCGATTTTCCCGCTGCTCACGGGGGCATCTGGCGCAGGCCCGACGACGACCAGCGTGACGCAGCCCGCGACCCCCTGGTGGCAAACCGCAGCCGCCCTCGGGCTTGCGGCGCTATAGGAGACGATTGCGATGGCGGCTCTCAGCCTCAACGCCGGAACGCAGCCGGGCGGCCTCCTCGATTTGCTGCTCGGCAACAGCAATCCGGCGGCGCAGTTCGTGGACTCCCGGCGCAACGTTCTCGACGCATTGGCGTCGGGGCTCGCCCAGGGGCCGACCTTTTCGCAGGGTGTAGCGAACGGGCTCGGCAACATCGCCCAAGCCCGAGCCGCCGATCGCCAGCAGGCGCAGTTGCAGCAATCGCAGAACGCCACGCTCGGTTTCCTGCAGAAATACCCCGATCTTCTCGACATGGCCAAGCAGGGCAATGTGCAGGGGGCGTGGCAACTCGCGTTGCAGCGGGAAGCGGCGGCGCAGAAGCAGCAGGCTCCCACTGATCTTGCCTCCACCTATCAGGGCCGGGTGCAGATCGGCACAGAACAGGGCCTCACCGGCAACGACCTCGCAACCTATGCCCTCACCGGCAAGATGGTCGGCGGCAATCAGACGTCTCGATCCGGCGTCGGCCCTCCGGTATTCGGCCAGAGTCTCAAAGACCCGAACAAGTTCGTTCCGTTCGAGCCGACGACGGAAGGGGTATTGGTCAACCTTGTCGATCCCAATGATGCGCCCTCGAACTACAACTTCGACCCGCGCATTGCGGCCGGCCAGCGCGCCACAGGGACGGCGGATGCCAAGAACGCGGCAGCGGCCCGTGCCATGCTGCCTGGCGCGCAGCAGATGCTCGCCATCACCGACAAGGCAGTGAACTCGCTCCGCAACGACACGGCCGGTCAGGGCGAGCAGTTCGGCAACATCCTCGGTATTCCGCAGCAGATGTTGCCGGCGTTCCCCGGCACGGAGAAGGCCAATTTCCGCAACATGCTGTCGCAAGGCGCCGGGCAGGCATTTCTGCAGGCTCGGGCGGTGCTCAAGGGCGGCGGCCAGATTACCGACTACGAAGGCGGCAAGGCCGAAGCGGCATTTTCCCGAATGCAGGCGGCGGCCAATTCGGGCGATGCGACCTCGTTCAATGCGGCCCTGGATGATTTTCAGCAGGCCGTGCATGACGGCTACGCCAAGCTCGTCGCGGCGGCCCAAGGGCAATACGCGGCAGGCGGTCCGGGGCTCGCCGCCGGCCCGGCAGCGAGTTCGGCCGGCAACACGACCTCCTCCGGCGTTCAGTGGAGCATCACCCCCTAATGCCCACCCTCACGATCAACGGCACCAAGGTTCAGGTCGATGACAGCTTCCTCACGCTGTCGCCTGAGCAGCAGAACGCGACCGTGGATGAAATCGCCGCGCATCTGCAGGGCCAACAGGCGGCGCCAAAGCCCGGCACGCCAGAATATGCCGCGATGATCCAGGCGCGGGTGAACGCCGGGCAGTCCACGCCGCAGCCGGCCAGCGCACCGCCCGAATTGCAACTGCCGGACGTAATGCCGGCACCGCTCAGGGCCTTTTCGACGCACGCCGTTGAAGGCATTCCGATCCTCGGCGGAATCGCGCACAATATGACATCCTCGCCGATGTTCGATGCCGTCAATGCTCAGGCGACCCAGCAAGCTCCGGGCGCGGCTACTGCTGGCGACGTATTCGGTGCGGTCGCCCCTTTCGCCGCTCTTGGCGCGACTGGGCTCGGCGCGCGCGCGCTCGGCATCACGTCCGATCTGCCGGGGCTCGCCGGCTTCGGTGCTCGCACGGCGGCTTCGGCGGCCTCGAATGCGGCAATTACGGGGGCCGATAGCCTGACGCGCGGCGCGGACCTGCCACAGGCGGCCAGAGACGCAGCCATGGGCGGCACGATCGGGGCCATCCTCCCCGGCGCTGGCGATCTGATCGGCAAGGGCCTCTCTGCCGCTGGCGGGGCCGTGACGCGCGGCTTCGACGCGCTGACCAATACAGACCGCGCGGCGCAGCGCGCCGTATCTGGCGCTGCAGCTGCCGATATCCGCGCGGGGCAGGCTCTGTCGCCACTTGATGAGGCCAATGCGGCGCTGAACGGGCAACCTCTCGCCAATGCCGATCGCTTTGGCGGCAATGTTCGCACGCTCGCCCGCACTGCCAAGAACACAGCCCCAGATGCCGGTGCGGCGCTCGATGACCTGACGCAGGACCGGTTCCTGACCCAGAGCCCCCGCGCCATCAACTTCATCAAGCGGATCACGGGCGGCGCGACCGACGACCTCGCATTGCAGGACCAGATCGCCACCCAGGCACGAGCGTCAAACCGCGCGGCCTATGATCGGGCCTATTCGGCACCGGGCGCTCAGGCCGTATGGACACCGGAAATCCGCGATCTATTCAAGTCGCCAGACTTTCTGTCGGCGGTGCGCGGCGCTACAGGGACAGGCGCGAACGACGCAGCTATTTCCGGACAGCGGGCCATCCTGAACCCGTTTGTGTTTCATGCAGACGGCAGCGTTGCCTTGAAGCGACTGCCAGGCGGCGGCGTTGCCAAGCCCAACCTGCCGT
Source organism: Phyllobacteriaceae bacterium (assembly GCA_040255475.1). Taxonomy (GTDB): domain Bacteria; phylum Pseudomonadota; class Alphaproteobacteria; order Rhizobiales; family Rhizobiaceae; genus Mesorhizobium_L. The sequence continues at coordinate 8,483 of JBDZVC010000106.1, forward strand.
TCTGGGATATCGTACAGCGCAATCTTCGATCCGGGTCTGAAAAGGCGTTCCGCGCGGGTGACAACCTCCGGGGCTCTCAACTGGCGCAGATGCGCACGAAGCTATTGGGCGGCCTCGATACGGCGGTGCCCGAATTCCAGGCGGCTCGCCAGGGCGCCGCCGCAGCGTTCGGAGCCGAAGACGCTCTTGATGCCGGCCGCAAGTTCGTGTCGCAGCGGATGGGCATCCCCGAGGCGAAACAGGCCTACATGAAATTCACGCCAGCCGAAAAGAAGGCCTTCGGCGTCGGCTTCGCCTCCTCGCTCATCGACAAGATCGGCTCGGTCCCCGATCGGGTGAACGTCATCAACACGGTATTCGGCTCCCCAGCCGCTCGGCAGCAGGTGGAACTGGCGCTCGGCAAGAACGCTGCTGCCCAGCTCGAGCAATTCGTCCGCGTCGAGGACATCATGCAACTGACGAAGCAGGCCGTTCAGGGCAATTCCTCGACGGCCAAACAGCTCATCGCGGCAGGCGTCGTCGGTGGTGGGCTTGGCGGCGCGTTCGGCGGATGGGACCCGCGCAGCATCGCGTCGGGGGCCTTTCTCCTCACCGCCGGCCGGGCGGGGATGCGCGCCCTCGGCAAGTCGGTTGACCAGAAGGTCATGCAGCGTGTCGCGGAAATCCTGTCGAGCGGCAACCCGGCCGAAATCAACAAGCAGGTGCTCAACGCCACCCTGAGCCCGCAACATGCGCTTGCTCTCAAGGCCATCGAAACCGGGCTAAATGCCCTGGCGCGGGGCGCTAGTGTCGCCGCGCTCCGGCCGGCGGCGCTGAATTAGCGGTGCGTCAGATATCGGACGGCGAGGAAAGCCAGACCGGCGAGAACGGCGACGCCAATCCTGGCCCATTGCTTTTTCTCATGGGCCAATTGCTCGGGCGTGCCGAAGAACCATTGCCGAAAGGTGCGACGCTGGCTCATTCAACGAGCGCACAATTGTCGGTCGTGACGTATTCGACACCCTTCCAAATGAAGCGGTCCCAATTCTCCTGGTAGTGGGTGGTGTGTCCGCCGCAGGTGAACGTTTTGTCGGTGAACGAACACTTCTTACCGTCGATCAGGGCATAACGAGCTTCTTCGGGGCCGACAAACTGGACCGTTGAGCCGTTCGCGGCCTTGAACTCGCAGGCCATCGCCGGCGTCGCCAGCAAGCCGATCGCCAACATCAAAAACGTGATGCGCATTTTTGTCCTCCTGTCGCCCCACGCGAAAAATGGGCGCGGGAGCGCCGCTGCGCAAGAGAGTGCCGCGCGATGGGTGAATTCATCACTACCCCGGAATTTGTCAAGCAGTCCGGGAATACCGCGCTCAGCGCCAGCCTTCTCGGGGTAATGCAGGCTGCGGCTGCCGCGAGCCCCTACAATGTCGTGGCGTTTTCCGGCATCCAAGGTCGGGCGGCCGGAACAGCAAACCACCCGAGCGGCCATGGAATAGATATCTACCTGCAAGACCCCAGAACCGGGAAATACCTCGCAAACTATTCGCACCCGGTCGGCGGAGTTCCTTCTTCGCAAGTGTCGGGGACATGGCAGTCCAACTTCCCCGCTTATGAGCAGTTTGCTCAGACAGCGCGGGTTATCCAGCAGCAGCGATACCCCGAGCTGAACGATACATTCCGCTGGGGCGGCTACTTCAACCCCGGCCGTGGCAACAGCGTGCCCGACCTGATGCACTTCGACAACACGCCGAAGATGCACGGAGCAATGGGCGCTGGCTCTTGGGAAGGAGGGGCATCAAGCGCTGCCGTCAAGCGCTACGGCATTTCTACGGACGGCGGGCTGAACGCGAACTCGAAGCTTTCGGCGAATGCGTTGGCGAGCCTTGCAGGTCATCCCGTCCCTCCAGCCGACATTCCTCTGCCGCAATCGCCCCCTGCCGGCTTCCGCGACCAGTATCTCGCGGGCGACGGCGGGCTGGGCTACAGCGCTATTCCGCCGTTGCCGCGCCTCGACCCTCGCAGCATTCCGACGCCGCTCCCCGCGCCGAACCGGGCCGCAGATTTGCCGCCCCTGCCGCGCGAACGTCCTGCCGGCCCTGGCGGCGTCTACATCATGCACAACGGCTTCCTGCCGGCCGACTCCGTGCCGTCGATCACAAACAAGGCGGGCGCAGACGAGTTCTACCGGGGCTTCGGCCTCGAGCCGGGCAACAATCTGCCGCCGATCCCGAGCAGCCTGGTCAATAACACCTTTGCGAGCCTCCAACCGCCCGCGCCGCCGCCCATCCCGGCGACGTTCAGCGGGCCGGCGGCCAACCGGATGATCGGCAATACGTTTGCCTCGCTCGCCCCGCCGCCGGCACCACAGGTCGCCTCGCTCGACAACACGATTCCGCCGCTGCCGAGAGCGCGCCCCGATCCGTTGCTGGATATTCTCAACGGCGGGCCGTTCCCGACCTATCACGGCAACGGTCCTTTGCCGGACCCGGCCCCCCTCATCAAGGGCGGCTCGATCGGGTTCGACTTTTCGTTGCAGCCATCCAGCGCCCCGATCACCGGTTCGCCGATCAACGGCACGAATGGCTACCGCTACGCGCCGAATGCAGCCGGGGGGTTCACCCGCGTCGGCAAGATCGACCCAAGCCTGCCGCCGTCGCTGCCGGCGCCTACGCCTGGCGCCCCGAGCCGCGCCAGCATCGAAAGCATTGCCGCTCTGCCGCCGCCGCCGTCCATCATGGGCCGGGACATAACGGCGAACACCATGCCGGGCGCCGACCTCAAGTCGCTCGACATGCCGCTGCCCAACGTGCCGCAGTTCATCACCATCGACAAGCAGGTGCCGATTCCGTCCGACCAGCCGATTGCAACCGGCACCGGCGTTCATTGGGATGCAGCGAGCGGGCAATATGTGCTCGGCGATGCCGCGCCAGCCGCCACGCCTTCGCCGCAATTCAAGACGGTCAAGGTCACGGTACCGAACCCGGCCTACAAGCCGGCCGCTCCCCCTCCTGTCGTGCCGCTGTCCCCGCCGCCCGAGGAGCTGGCCGCGCTCCGGCAGCAAGCCCAGAACCCGCTGCAACGGCTCTTCAACGCAACGCCGCTCGGGCACGTCACGAGCTTCGTCCAGAACCTCGGGCAGGCCCCGCATTACGGCGCCCCGGCACAGGGCGGCTTGCTGGCGATGCTCAGCGGCCGGGGTGGGATCGGCGGGGCGCCTGCTGGTGGCATCTTCGGCCTTCTCGGAGGGCTCGGGCACAACGCCACACCCGCGCAAATCCGCTCGCAGCTCACGCCGCAGGTCGCGGCACAGCAGAACCCGCTTGCTCTTGCAGCACTCAATGCCGGGCAGGGCTCTTATTCCGCACCCGGGGGCCTGTTGATGCCCACGGTCGCGGTGAACGGGACGATCCGCAACAGCTACGGCGATTATGGCTCCGGCTCGCCCTACGCCTCGAACGGCTCCCTCTCCAGCTTAGTCTAGGAACTCCGACATGACCAAGTCGAGCGTCGACCAGTGGGACACCACGGCCGCGAACAACACCGATGTCGGCGGCATTTCGCTCGCCGAAAGCGTGATGAAGGCCCCGGCCGTCAACAACGCCTTCCGCGAAGTGATGGCCCAGGTGTGGGCATGGTTCAAGTCGGGCAACTTTTTCCTCCGGGATTCGACGGACGAGACGAAGAAGGTCAAGTTCGACATTTCGGCCATCACCACGGCGACGACGCGGACGATCACGATGCCGGATGCCGACATTACGCTCGGCAATCTGGTCTCGTCCTCCACCGACAACGCCATTGTCCGCTTCGACGGCACGTCCGGCGCGATGCAGAACAGCGGCGTCACGATTGATGACAGCAACAACGTCGCAGGCGTCGGTACGCTGACCACTACTGGCACGGTTTCTGCCGGTGGGACTGTTTCCCCGACGACCTCGGATGGGGCTGCGCTGGGCACGACAACGAAGCAGTGGTCGGACCTGTATCTGGCGGCCGGCGGCGTCATCAACTGGAACAACAGCGGGGTAATGATCCTCGAAGGGACGGATGCGCTCTTTTTCGAGAACGCTTCCGCTGGGTATCGCTTTGATGCGGTGCTGGTTCCGGTCACAAGCGATGGCGCGGCTCTCGGCAA
>JBDZVC010000563.1:0-2360 GCA_040255475.1 Phyllobacteriaceae bacterium
CGGCTTGACGTCCTCCGGCTTGGCCGGCTTCACGCCCTCGACCGGCTTTTCGGTGCGCCGCACCGTCATCTCGTCCAGCGTGTTCTTGCGGAACAGCGAGCGGCCGCGTTCGCTCTCCGGGATGCCGAAATCGGAGCCGTGCGCTTCCCGCGCCGACTGCTTCTTGAAAAGCGAACGGGAGATCGCGCCGGCAGGCGTCGCCATGTCGGTGCCCGGCCCCATATCGTCGAGCGAAGGCTTCGCGAAGCCTTTCTTCGCAGGCGTGGCATAGTCGCCCGCACGGCCCATCTCGTCCAGGGACGGCTTGGCGAAAAGCGACTTCTCGTCGACGGTCCGGTGCCGCGCCCGACCTTTGTTGTGCTTGCCCTTCTCGCGCCCGCTCACCGGGCTCAGGCGTTCCACCTCGCGCGCCAGCGGGTCGTCGGAAATCTCCAGTTCCGCCTCGCGCAGCCGTTTGATCTCGTCGCGCAGGCGCGCCGCGCGCTCGAAATCGAGATCGGCGGCCGCGTCACGCATCTGCTTCTCCAGCGCCTCCAGATGCGCGGTGAGATTGTTGCCGATCAGCGCGCCTTCGTTCTCCGCAAAACCCTTGATGTCGGCGCGGACATGATCCTTTTCGTAGACGGAGTCGAGGATGTCGGCGATGCGCGACTTCACGCTCTCCGGCGTGATGCCGTGTTCCGCGTTCCAGGCTGCCTGCTTGTCGCGCCGGCGCTGGGTCTCGGCCATGGCGCGTTCCATCGAGCCGGTGATCTGGTCGGCGTAGAGGATGACCTTGCCGTCGACATTGCGCGCGGCGCGGCCGATCGTCTGGACCAGCGACGTCTCGGAGCGCAGGAAACCTTCCTTGTCGGCGTCGAGGATCGCCACGAAGCCGCATTCCGGAATGTCCAGCCCTTCCCGCAGCAGGTTGATGCCGACCAGCACGTCGAAGGCGCCAAGCCGCAAATCGCGAATGATCTCGATGCGTTCCAGCGTCTCGACGTCCGAATGCATGTAGCGCACGCGGATGCCGTTCTCGTGCAAATATTCGGTGAGGTCCTCGGCCATGCGCTTGGTCAGCACGGTGACCAGCGTGCGGTAGCCCTTGCGCGTCGTCTCGCGAATTTCGCCGACGACGTCGTCCACCTGTGTCTTGGCCGGGCGCACCTCGACCGGCGGGTCGATCAGCCCGGTCGGGCGGATCACCTGTTCTGCGAAGACGCCACCCGATTCTTCCATCTCCCAGCCACCCGGCGTCGCCGATACGGCGACGGAAAGCGGCCGCATCGCGTCCCACTCCTCGAAGCGCAGCGGCCGGTTGTCCATGCAAGATGGCAGGCGGAAGCCGTATTCGGCGAGCGTCGCCTTGCGTCGGAAGTCGCCGCGATACATGCCGCCGATCTGCGGGATCGTCTGATGGCTCTCGTCGACAAAGACAAGCGCGTTGTCGGGGATATATTCGAACAATGTCGGCGGCGGTTCGCCCGGCTGGCGCCCTGTCAGGTAGCGCGAATAGTTCTCGATGCCCGCGCAGGAGCCCGTCGCTTCCAGCATTTCGAGGTCGAAACGCGTGCGCTGCTCCAGCCGCTGAGCCTCCAGCAGCCGCCCGGCCCTCTCAAGCTCGGCGAGACGGAATTTCAGCTCTTCCTTGATCGACTTGATCGCCTGGTTGAGCGTCGGGCGTGGCGTGACATAGTGCGAATTGGCGTAGATCTTGACCGACTTCAAATCGCCGGTTTTCTGCCCGGTCAGCGGGTCGAACTCGGTGATGGAATCGATCTCGTCGCCGAACAGCGAGATACGCCACGCCCGATCCTCGAGGTGCGCCGGGAAGATCTCGATCGTGTCGCCGCGCACGCGAAACGAGCCGCGCACGAAATTGATGTCCTGCCGCTTGTATTGCTGCGCCACGAGGTCGGCGAGAAGCTGGCGCTGGTCGAGCCGGTCGCCGAGCGACATCTGGAAGGTCATCGCCGTATAGGTCTCGACCGAGCCGATACCGTAAATGCACGACACCGATGCGACGATCACCACGTCGTCGCGCTCCAAGAGCGAGCGCGTCGCCGAGTGGCGCATGCGGTCGATCTGCTCATTGATGGAGGATTCCTTCTCGATGAAGGTGTCGGTCCGGGGCACGTAGGCCTCCGGCTGGTAGTAATCGTAATAGGAGACGAAATACTCGACCGCGTTGTCGGGAAAGAAGTTCTTGAACTCGCCGTAGAGCTGCGCGGCGAGCGTCTTGTTCGGCGCCAGGATCAGCGCCGGCCGCTGCGTCGCCTCGATCACCTTGGCCATTGTGAAGGTCTTGCCCGAGCCGGTGACGCCGAGCAGCACCTGCGTCCGGTCGTTGCGGTTCACGCCCTCGACGAGGTCGGCGA
>JBDZVC010000564.1:0-2354 GCA_040255475.1 Phyllobacteriaceae bacterium
CCAGTATGAAGCTGATAGAGCGCTATATCTTCCGGCGTGTCCTGGCGCTCTCGCTGACGACGCTTTTCGCAACGACTGCAATCGTGCTGACGACGCAGGTCCTGCTGCGCGTCAACATCCTGACCGAATCGGGCGAGTCCCTCTCCACCTTCCTGAAGCTTGCTCTTTTCCTCATTCCATCCATGGCAATGCTGGTGATGCCGTTCGCCCTCCTGATCGGCGCGTCGCAAAACCTCAACGCGATGAACACCGATTCCGAACTGGCGGTGATCGAAGCCTCGGGCGGCTCGAACCTGCTCATCGCCAAACCCATCATGCTGATCGCACTCGCGATGACGTTCATCAGCCTTGGCTCGTCGCTTTTCGTGGAGCCCTGGTCGAACCGTCAATTACGGGAGATCATCAGCGCCGCGAGCGCCGATCTCATGAGCTTCGCGGTGCAGTCGGGCACGTTCAAGCGCGTCTCGAAGGACCTCTACATCCAGATCGACGAACAACTGCCCGGCGGCGATTTCGGCGGCATCTTCATCGTCGATCTGCGTGACCCCCAGATGCAGCTCATCTACTATGCCAAGCGTGGTGCGGTCCGCACCGTCGGCGCCGACAATTTCCTGGTCATGCAGCAGGGCCAGATTCAGCGAAAGAACCTCGAGACCGGGCAAATCTCGACGATCACCTTCGCTTCCTACGCGCTCGACTTCGCTACTTTCGACGCCAGCCAGCGCACGACGACCTATTACCCGAAGGAGAGAAGCACCGCCTATCTCTTCTCACCCGACCCAAACGACCCGGTCGTCAAGAATGCCCCGGACCAGATCCGCAGCGAAATCCATCGGCGCTTCTCCGAATGGCTTTATCCGTTGCTCTTCGGCCTGATCGCCGTCTATTTCGGGGGCGCTGCGCGCTCGAACAGGGATGAACGGCTGTGGAGCTTGGGGCTCGCCGTGCTCATCGCGCTCGCCTTCCGCAGCGTGGGATTCCTCGTGGCCGGCAATTCAGGAACGAGCCCGATCCTGGCGGCGCTCTGCTATCTGACGCCGCTTTCGGGAATCGTCGTCTTCGGTGCGCTCGTCATCTTCCACAAGGCGCCGCGGATAGCGCAGTCCTGGGTCGACCGGCTTGGTGACCTCATCGATCAGGTTCGGCGGCTAGGCTCAGCCATCGGCCTCGCCTCCAGCCCCGGCGACGGCGGGGGCCCGCGATGATTGGGCGCACGCTTTTCTGGTATTTCTTCCGCCGCTACGTGATCTTCACCCTGCAGTTTTTCGCGGGCGTGCTGATCATCTCATATCTGGCGGATTTCACCGAGTTCTCGCGGCGGACCTCCAATTTGCCGAACTATTCGATCAGCCTCGCCATGCTGATCTCGGCGCTCAGGGTACCGCTGATCATCCAGACCGCGATTCCTTTCGTGGTCCTGTTCTCCGCCATGGGCACGTTGATGGCGCTCAACCGCAAGCACGAACTCGTTATCGCGCGATCGACCGGCGTATCGGCCTGGCAGTTTCTGGCTCCGCTTTGCCTGGCAAGCCTGCTGATAGGCGTCCTGACAGTGCTGGCCTTCAATCCGCTGGCGGCAAAAGCCCTTTCGCAGGCGGAAGTGGTCGACGCCGTCATGCATGGCGTGGACCCCTCCTCCTCGAATAACGGCATCATCCCCTGGCTCAGACAGCAGACGGACGAAGGCACCACGGTCATAGGCGCCACCAAGACGGCCAATAGAGGCCAGTTGCTGAGCGACGCCACGTTTTTGAGACTGGACAAGGACGGCTCGATCAGCGAGCGCATCGACGCGAAGACGGCAACGCTCGAGGAAGGCGCCTGGAAGCTCGATGGCGTCACCGAATACCGACCGGGAAAAGAGGTCGTCCACAGCAAATCAGCGACGGTGAAGTCCGGATTGACGCCGGAATTCATTGAAGAGAGCCTTGCGGATCCGGAGACGATCCCCTTCTACGAACTGGGCCGGAAGATCCGCGCAGCCCATTCTTTCGGGCTCAACGCCGGCGGATTTGCGATGCAATATCATTCGTTGGTCGCGCTGCCGTGGCTACTGGTCGCAATGACGCTTATTGCGGCTACCGTCTCCATGCGCTTTGTGCGAATGGGACAGTCGGCGCCCATGATTCTGGGTGGCATCCTGGCCGGGTTTCTGCTTTATGTCGTTTCGGTACTGGTCAAAGCCTTCGGTAGCGCGGGAATCGTGCCGCCCGTGGCAGCAGCCTGGTTCCCGGTAGTGGTGGCGATGTTTTTCGGGATAACCTTTCTGCTGCACAAGGAGGACGGTTGATGGGGAAAGCGGTGAACGGCAGGCCGGCCCGCCTGGCGCGCCTTGTTGGCGCGACAGCGATGGC
>JBDZVC010000565.1:0-2347 GCA_040255475.1 Phyllobacteriaceae bacterium
GAAGCCTTCGGCGCGGATATATTGAAGCTCTGCGTCAAGGTCGGCGGCGTCCTGACCGGCGAGCACGGTGTCGGCGTCGAGAAGCGTGACCTGATGGGCGAGATGTTCAACCAGACCGACCTCGATCAGCAGATGCGCGTCAAATGCGCCTTCGACCCCGGCCATCTCCTCAATCCAGGCAAGGTGTTCCCGCAGCTGCGCCGCTGCGCCGAACTCGGCCGCATGCACATCCATCGCGGCCAGATGCCATTCCCGGACATTCCGAGGTTTTGATGGCGAGGACACCGCAGGACTTGGGTTCCTCGCCCCTGCGAAGCGGGGGAGAGGTGGCGCGGGCGGAGCCCGCGACGGAGAGGGGGTTGGCGCACCCATGACCACCTTCACGCCCTCCACCTCCGAAGAAGTCCTTTCCGCCGTCCAGTGGGCGCTGTCGGAAGAGGAGCCTCTGGAAATTGTCGGCCATGGCTCGAAGCGCGGCATCGGCCGGCCGGTGCAGGCGGCGCACGCGCTCTACCTCTCCGGCCTTTCGGGCGTTACACTCTACGAGCCCGAGGAACTGGTCCTGTCGGCGAAGGCGGGAACGCCGCTTGTCGATATCGAGAAGCTGCTTGACGACAACCGCCAGCAGCTTGCTTTCGAGCCGATGGATTACGGCCCGCTCTTCGGAGTCGAACCGGGCAGGGGGACGATCGGCGGCGTGCTCGCCTCGAATACGTCCGGCCCACGCCGCCTGAAGGCCGGCGCCGCGCGCGATCATATCCTCGGTATCCACGCCGTCTCCGGGCGCGGCGAGGCCTTCAAGTCGGGCGGCCGCGTCGTCAAGAACGTCACCGGCTACGATCTCTCCAAGGCGATGGCAGGCTCGTGGGGCACGCTAGGCGTCGTCACCGACCTCACCTTCAAGGTGCTGCCGGCTGCCGAGACCGAAACGACCCTCGTTGTCCGTAACTTGACCGACGATCAGGCGGCGAACGTCATGGCGCATGCCATGGGCTCGAGCGCCGAAATCTCCGGCGCGGCGCATCTGCCGGTGCTGGTCTCCGGCAAGGTCGCCGGCGGCGCTCTCTCCGGCGCGGCCGCGACCGTGCTGCGCATGGAAGGCGTGGCACCCTCCGTCGCCTGGCGTATCGGCCATCTGAAGGACCTTCTTAAAGCCGCCGGAGAAATGCAGGAGATCGGCGCGGAGCAGTCGCGCGCGCTCTGGCAGGAAATCCGCGACTGCGCGCCTTTCGCCGGCGGGAATAAGTCGGTCTGGCGCGTCTCGATGGCGCCCTCGGAAGGGCACCGCATGATCGATGCACTGCGCCGCGAGGCCGGCGTCAACGCCTTCTATGACTGGCAGGGCGGCCTGATCTGGCTGGAGATGGCGGCCGAACCGGAAGCCGCCGCGCTGCGCGCCATGATCCGCCGCTTCGGTGGCGGTCATGCGACGCTCATCCGCGCCGGCGAGCCGGAACGCGCCTCGCTAGACGTGTTCGAGCCACAGCCGCCGGCGTTGGCCGCCCTTTCCGCCCGGCTCAAGGCGGAATTCGATCCGAAGGGTATTCTCAATCCGGGGCGGATGTCCTCTGCCGCGGCGATCTGATAGCGTGCCCCTGTCGATCGAGGGAAGAGTCGATGAACAGGGGGAGACCGACATGAGCGATACGAACACCGCGCCGCCGCCGCGCCGGACCGATGGCTGGCTCGAGCCCGGCCCATCCAACATGATGGCCGTCTATATCCTTTATCTCGCCGGCTTCGTCATCGGCGTCACGCCTCTGATCGGCGTGGTGATGGCCTACATCAACCGCGGCAAAGCGGAAGCGTGGGTCGAAACGCACTATACCTGGGCGATCCGCACCTTCTGGATCGGCCTGCTCTATTCGCTGATCGCCGTGGTGCTGACGATCCTTCTGGTCGGGTTTATCCTGTTCATCGCCGTTGCGGTATGGTTCATCGTTCGCGTCGTCCTCGGTATGCAGGCGCTGAACCGCAACGAGCCGGTCCGCAAGCCGGAAAGCTGGATCATCTAGAAGAAAAGACCCGCCGTGCAGACCTCCTTTACGCTCGCCCAGCTTGCCGACCCGCATGTCGCGGAATCGGAGAAGATCCTCCGCGCATGCGTCCATTGCGGCTTCTGCACGGCGACATGCCCGACCTATGTCACGCTCGGCAACGAACTCGACAGCCCGCGCGGCCGCATCTACCTGATCAAGGACATGCTGGAAGCCGGCCGCGACGCCGACGCCGAGACGGTCACGCATATTGACCGCTGCCTCTCCTGCCTCTCCTGCATGACGACCTGCCCGTCCGGCGTGCACTACATGCATCTGGTCGACCACGCCCGCGCCCATATCGAGAAGAC
>JBDZVC010000566.1:0-2329 GCA_040255475.1 Phyllobacteriaceae bacterium
TGATCGACCAGCCGCTGATGCAGCGCGTGCTGGCCGACATGGCGCTCGATGTCGCGGCCGCGACCGCTCTGTCGTTCCGGCTGGCGCGCGCTTTCGACGAGGCTGCCGAGAACCGCGCCGAGGCGGCCTTCGCACGCGCGATGACGCCGGTCGTCAAATACTGGGTGTGCAAGACGGCTCCGGCCCTGCTCTACGAGGCGATGGAGTGCCTCGGCGGCAATGGCTATATCGAGGAGGCGCCGCTTGCCCGCTACTACCGCGAGGCCCCCGTAAACGCCATCTGGGAAGGCTCCGGCAATGTCATGGCGCTCGACGTGCTGCGCGTCTTGAAGCGCGGACCGGGCCTTTTCGACGAGGTCATGGAGACCATCGGGCGCGATCTGGGCCTGGCGGGCGAGGGGACCGTCGGTGTGCTGCGCGCGGCCATGGAGGTGGCACGGTCGGACGAGGGCTCGGCGCGCATGTTTTGCGAACAGCTTGCCCTTTCCGCCGCCGCCGCCGAATTGAAACGCCTTGGCGCCGGCCGCATCGCCGACGCCTTCGTCGAGACCCGCCTCGGCGGCCAATGGCGCGCCACCTACGGTATGCTCGACGGCCGCCACGACGCGCGCATGATCCTGGACACGCTCTATCCGGAGGTCGGATAGGACGATCCCTCCCCACCCGCTTTGCGGCCGTTCCCTTGATGAGCGGAGTGGGGGCATCCCGCATATGTGATTGCCCGCCTCCGTCGAGATTGGGTACCTCGTAGGCAACTGGCCGCCGGGAGGTGAGGAAAGCAGCCAGTTCCGCCTAACTTCTCCCCATTGAAACTTTCCGTTAACCTTAACGAATGGTTTCCATTGCTCTTGCCGGTCTCGCGTTCCAGTTTCACGGGACAAGCGGGAAAGCGATGAACCGGATTCTCACCCTCTTTGTCTGTCTGCACTGGGCGATTGTCTTTGTTGCCCTGACGCTGCTTGCCGGACTGCATGGCGGAGAGAATTTCACCGCGGTGCTGGCCGCGATCGGTATCCAGTTCCCTGTCGACGCCATGCCTGTGCCGCCGGCGCTTTGCGCGTTGCTTGCCATCGGGTTCGGCATCGTGGCGTGCCTTTTTCTATGGACCCTCATCACTTGCTTTGCTGACCGGCAGACGGAGGGAAACGAGGCCGACGAAATTGCAGGCCTTGCCTTCGGAGCCGCCGTCGCTGTTTTCACGCTCGTTTTCCTCGGCTGCGCGGCAGGGGCGGAGGCTATCGGGCTCTATCGATCGATGGCAGTAGAGATCTGCGCGCTCCTGGCGTCCTATCTCGCTATATGCGCCGAGCGACGCACAGCCGCCTTCCGCGCGGGCGATCCGGAAGGCGCGCCCGCTCGCACCATGGCCCTGCATGCCGCGCATGACAGCCTGCTTGCCCGGCTTGGCGGCGGCCAGGGAAGCGGGGGACGACGCTAGTGCGCTATCTGCTCATCGCCTGGGCCGCTCCGCTTGCCCTCTTCTGGGGGTGGTATTTCCTCTCCCTGAACGACATGAATTTCGGCTACATCATGCTGACGCGGCAGATGCATGATTTCGTATTCCAGATTTACGGCCAGATCCTCGGTCTCGATCCCGCCACCATCCCTCCGCTTGTCGCCAAGGCCTGCGTTTTCGACACGTTCTTCATCGCCGCGCTCTACGCTTTCCGCCGCCGGCGCCAGATCGGCTCGTGGTGGCGGGCACGGCGCGCCCGCTCGATCGCGAATGCCATGGTCGGATCGATGGAACGGCACGAACGCCAAGCCGGCCCTTATGCGCGGATCGCGCTGCCACCCTATGCCCGAGGCTCCGCCCGCCCGCCGAGCGCCTGAAGGCGGTCGAGTGCGCCCTGCAGGATGAAGGAAGCGGCGGCGGAATCGATCCGTCCTTCCCGTTTCTTGCGCGACACGTCCATCTCGATCAGTGCCCGGTCGGCCGCGACTGTCGAAAGCCGCTCGTCCCAGAAGGCGAAGGCGAGGTCCGTCAGCCGTTCCAAGTTGCGCACGAAGGCGCGGCTCGCCTGCGCGCGCGGACCTTCCGAACCGTCCATGTTCACAGGCAGGCCGACGACGATCCCACCACCGTTCTCCGTACGGACGGCCGCCAGCAGCTTTTCCGCATCGATGGAGAACTTCCTGCGCATGATGACCGGCCGTGGATGCGCGAAGGCGAGCGAGCGGTCCGAGATCGCGAGGCCGATCGTCTTCGTACCGAGGTCGATGCCGGCCAGCACCTTTCCCGGCTGTAGTCCTCGCAGCAGTTCGTCGATCGGAAGGACCGGCACTTTTCTATGACTTTCCTTTGACCTTGCTGCCGGCCGTTCTATTC
>JBDZVC010000107.1:0-4128 GCA_040255475.1 Phyllobacteriaceae bacterium
GTCAGAACCTGCTCGCAGATGCGGTTGACGAGGCTGTCGTCGAAATCGTCGCCGATCAGCTTCAGCATCAGGTCGAGTGCCGCGGTGCCGCCGGCGCAGGTATAGATGTTCTGGTCGACCTCGAAGAGGTCGGCGAAGACGTTCGCCTTCGGGAACGCCTCGGCAAAGCCCGGCAGATTCTCCCAATGGATGGCGCATCTCTTGTTGGAGAGCAGGCCGGCGGCGGCAAGGATATAGGCGCCGGTGCACAATCCGCCGATGGCGACACCGCGATTATATTCCTCGCGAAGCCAGGCATAGATCGTCTTGCTGCCGTAATCCTCGACATTGACCCCGCTGCACACGACCACCATCGACGGCCGGTCCTGCCCGGACATCTTGCGCCGTTCGTCGTCCAGCGACGTATTGACGGCGCAAAGCACGCCGTTCGATGCCGACACCGGCTTGCCGTCGGCACTGGTGAGCCGCCACTGATAGGCTTCGTAGCCAAGCATACGGTTGGCGATCCTGAGCGGCTCAAGCGCCGTCGCGAACGCCACCATCGTGAAATCGTTCACCAGGAAAAAGACCAGCGATCTCTTGATTTGCGCTTTCGGGGTCATCCAAGCCTCCACGAGGCGAGCGGCCCGCTGACATCATGTCGCGATCAGCAAAACCGTCATCAGGAAATGACTGGCCTGTCAATGGATTGGAGAGGACGCAAACGCGATATTCGCTGCGTTTCAGAGCTGGGTGAGACGGAATGTCGCGGCTGTCGCAAACGAACAAGGCCCGCCTCTTTCGAGGCGGGCCTGTATTTTCTCATGCGGCTCCGAGAGCCTGCTTGAATTTATCTCAGACGAGGATGCCGAGACGAGCCCCGGCCATCGCTCCAGTCTGCCCCGGCATGGTGCTCGCCAGGCGCTGACGCTCGAGAGCGGTCGCGATATTGGAAGATTTGCGATTCCTGCGGAAGCGAACGAAGAATTTCATGACACATCTCCATGCTCTGGGTCACACGGAGCGGCCAACGTTGATTGGACGGGCAGCTCGGTTGATGACGCTTACATAGTTGTTGTGCGGTGCAAAATAAGCGGCAAAAGCGAAGTGCAGGATACGAAAAACGACATCGGTCAAGCGACGCATTCTCGGAAGCGGGGAAATTTCGTTAGTTAACAGTGTGTTACCGTGAAATTCCCTGGCGCTATGCGCCACGTTCATAGACGCTTCGAGCTTTTCGCATGGCTTTTGTGCATCGCACAATGCATTTCATGGCATTTCATGCACCGGACCGGCAAGAGGTCGCGGTGGAATATCAGCGCGACCTCCGGCATACCGGGTCAGATTCTGGCATTGTGCAAACGCTCGCGAGTAAGCCTTGCCCGGGGATCCTCATGCGGATGCGGCCATCCGATATCCTTCTGGACCTCCAGCGGCAGGCTGGAAATCATCCGTTCGGTGCGAGCAGCGTCACGGCGGGCGCGGAAACCGGCCACGTAGTGATCGAAAGCGGTGAGTATCGACATTTTGGCCTCCTTCAGGTGACGGATCCGGCGGACTGCCGATCCTTGCTGTTGACAAGATGGTGCTGAAGTGAGATTCAATCAAACGAAATGAAATGAAGCAATTGTTCAACAATATTGAATGATGGAGGCTCGATATGAATGCCCCTCTCAATCACCCCATGCCGTTGCTCGATCTCGATGTTCTGCGCACTTTCGTCGCTATCGCGGAAACCGGGAGCTTCACGCTTGCCGCAAGTGCCGTCTTCCGCACGCCGTCCGCCGTTTCCATGCAGATAAAGAAGTTGGAGGAGCAGCTTGGGCGGTCTGTCTTCACGCGCGACGCGCGTTCCGTGTCGCTCACCAATGACGGCGAGATGCTGCTTGGCTTTGCCCGGCGACTTCTTTCCATCAACCGCGAGGCGGTGTCCAAATTCGTCATGCCCGACATCAGCGGCGTCGTGCGGCTCGGCTCGGCGGACGATTTCGGCGAGCGCGTGCTGCCGTCGGTACTGAAGCGCTTCGCCGAGACGCATCCGTCGATCGCCGTCGATGTCACGATCGACCAGAGCGCCAACCTCCGTCGGCGCATGGCGGAGCGGTTGATCGACATCGCCCTTATCACCAACTCCTTCGGCGCAAGCGGCTCCGATTGCGAGGTGCTTTTCACCGAACCGATCGTATGGGCGGGCATGAAGGGCGGTTGCGCACATATGCGCGAGCCGCTGCCCGTTTCGCTGTGGGAAGAGGGCTGTGCCTGGCGGGCAGGCGCGCTGGAAGCACTCGGGCGGGAAGGGCGCAATTACCGTGTCGCCTATATGAGTGCGCATACGGCCGGCCAGCGGGCCGCGATCCTGTCGGATCTCGCGGTGGCTCCGCTGCCGAAATCCTTCATCGGCGACGATCTGGTAGAACTCGGGCCGAAGGACGGGCTGCCGAAGATGGGCGACTACAGTCTTGCCATGGTCGTGGCCCCGGATGCCGATGCGCCGGTAAAGGCGGCGGCCGACCATATCCGCGCGGCCTTCGATGCATTCCGCGAAACCGGGCGGTTCTAGGTTCCGGTGAGTACGATGCGGGAATACAGGATCGCCGCGATCCCCGCCGATGGAATCGGGCCGGAAGTCATCGAGGCCGGCATCACCGTCCTCAAGGCGCTGGCTGCGGAGCGCGGCGATATCAGGCTGGATTTCGATCTCTTCGACTGGGGGTCGGATTACTACAAGCGCCAGGGCGTCATGATGCCGGCGGACGGGCTGGAACAGCTCAGGAAATTCGACGCGATCTATTTTGGTGCGGTCGGCGCCGTCGATGTGCCGGACCATGTCACGCTCTGGGGGCTGCGCCTGAAAATCTGCCAGGGCTTCGACCAGTATGCCAATGTCCGCCCGACCCGGATCTTGCCCGGGATCGCCTCGCCGCTAAGCGGCGTGCAGGTAGGGGACCTCGACTGGGTCATCGTGCGCGAGAACTCGGAAGGCGAGTATTCCGGGGCCGGCGGGCGTGTCCATCAGGGCCTGCCCGAAGAAGTCGGTATGGACGTGGCCGTCTTCACCCGTGTCGGTGTCGAGCGCATCATGCGCTATGCCTTCCGGCTGGCGCAGTCGCGGCCACGCAAGCTCCTGACGGTCGTCACCAAGTCGAACGCTCAGCGCCACGGCATGGTCATGTGGGACGAGATCGCCGGGAAGGTGTCGCGTGACTTTCCGGACGTGACCTGGGACAAGATGCTGGTGGACGCCATGACGGTGCGCATGGTGCTGAAGCCGCAGAGCCTCGACACGATCGTGGCCACCAATCTGCACGCCGACGTGCTTTCCGACCTTGCCGGCGCGCTTGCCGGCAGCATCGGCGTCGCGCCGACAGCCAATATCGACCCGGAGCGGCGCTTCCCGTCCATGTTCGAGCCGATCCATGGCTCGGCCTTCGACATTGCCGGCAAGGGTATCGCCAACCCCGTCGCGAGCTTCTGGACGGCGGCCGAGATGCTCGGCCATCTCGGCGAAAGGGACGCTGGCGATCAGCTCATGCGCGCGGTCGAGCGTGTCTGCGAGGCAGGCATCTTGACGCCCGATGTCGGCGGCAAGGCATCGACGCGGGACGTGACCGAGGCGGTCTGCAATGCCCTTAGAGGGCGAAATATCTTGGCTGAAGGCTGATGGAACAAGGCCCGCCAGAGGCGGGCCTTGGAGGCAGTTGCGGCTTACTACGCTGCCTGATCGGTCGCGAGCGGTCGGGTGAAGCGCCGGACCTCGTCGTCCGTCAGGAGACCGCCGGCGCGCAGCAAGGCGGCGAAGCGGCCGTTCCGCGCGGCAAGCTCGTTGAAGCTGCCGGCTTCCACCAGCCGCCCCTGATCGAGGAAGATCACGAGATCGGCGTCGCGGACCGTCGACAGGCGATGCGCGATGATGAAGGTCGTGCGGTTGCGCCGGATATCGTCGATCGCGTTCTTGACCCGCTCCTCGGTTTCCACGTCGAGCGCGCTCGTCGCCTCGTCGAGCACGAGGATCGGCGCGTTCTTCAGGATCGCGCGGGCAATCGCGATGCGCTGGCGCTCGCCACCCGAAAGCTGCGTGCCGCGCTCGCCGACAACCGTGTCGTAGCCCTCGCTCTTGGCGAGGATGAAGTCGTCCGCGGCCGCCGCGGC
>JBDZVC010000107.1:4228-12375 GCA_040255475.1 Phyllobacteriaceae bacterium
CACGACCATCATCGAGATCGTCGAGGCGACCTTGTTCATCGCGCTCGCCAGCGCCCACCAGTCGAGCACCGGATACTGCGCGTCGAGCAGCTTGCGCGCGAATTGCTCGAACGCCCGCGTTTCCTGCGCTACCCGGTTATAGCTCTGCAGCACGGCGATGTTGCCGATGGAATCGCTGACATGGCCGAATACTGCGTTGTGGTGCGATTCAACCGCCGTCTGCCCCGCCTTCGTGCGACGCATGACGACGCGGCCGGTTATGAAATAGAGCACGCCCAGCACGAGCAGCACCGCCGACAACCGGAGGTCCAGCGCCAGCGCGGTCGGGATCATGAAGAGGATGGCGACGGCCGTGGACAGATGCTGCCGCATGAATTCCAGCCAGAGGCTGAACAGCGCATCCATGGCGCGCACCAGCGTGTGGATAACGTTCGAGGAGCCGTTCGCCTGATGCCAGGCAAGCGGCATGGTGATGATGCGCTCGAAGGAATTGCCCATCACCTCCAGCCGGCGCCGGTGGGCGAGCCTGTCGGCCCCGCGCGCCACCAGTACGAAGGCGAAGATGTTGAAGATGCCGAGCGCAGCCCACGTCAGGAGCGTGGAAGCGACCGGCTGGTGCTCGGACACGCCCTCGATGACCCGGCCGAACAGAACCGGTTCCGCCACGGTGACGAAGGCCAGCACGATGTTCGCCGAACAGATGAACAGTACCGGACGCTTGGCAGGCGCAAGATAGCGCAACGCCCTCAAGTAGATTTCGACCAAAGACACTCCGCCTACTCCCCGGCTGGCGATAAGACTCTGCGCCGCAGCTTCCGAAGCATTGTGCGGGGCTCCGACGCAAGGGAAAAATGGAGATGTACAGCGACCGTTCCATGGCAAAAGGAACAATAGTTGCGCGGCTGCTGTAACATTCCGTGATCAGCTAAGCTTTTGAGATAAAACAAAAACTGCGTCTGGAAGTCGCAGTTTACAGAGGGCCTGCACCAAGCGGTGGCGGCGGTCGCACGTTTACCGCCTAGGGGTAGCATCCAACTCCTGCGTTCACTCGCCATCAATCGGATATTGCCCTGAAGGAAATGCCTGCCCGTTCGGGGGAATGCGCAGGCGCACATTACGTTGCGTAAGCTTTTTGCAAGGCAGCCATGCATTTTTAGCATGCCGTCCGCCGGAAGGCGAAAAGGACGGTTTCCTTGCCGTTGCCGCTCGCCTCCATAGCAATGCAATGCTAGACGCAGCGGCAAAGGATTGGCTGCCGATGGCCGGAGTAGAACAATTGACGGTGGAACCGGGCGAGGCGGGCATGCGCCTCGACCGCTGGTTCAAGGCGCACTATCCCGGGCTCGGCTTCGGTCATCTGCAGAAGCTGCTGCGCTCCGGCCAGGTGCGCATCGACGGCCGCCGGGCGAAGACCGATACGCGCGTCGAACCCGGCCAGATCGTCCGCATCCCGCCGCTCGAAACGGATCGGAAAGAGGGGCCGGCGCTGACGGCGAGAACCATCCGCGGCCAGAACGACGGCGACGTGCTCGCCAAGATGCTGCTTTTCGAGGATGACAAGCTCTTCGTCTTCAACAAGCCGGCGGGGCTCGCCGTGCAGGGCGGATCGGGCGTGACGCGTCATGTCGACGACATGCTGGAAGCATGGCGCAACAGGAAGGGCGAGAAGCCGCGCCTCGTCCACCGGCTCGACCGGGACACGTCCGGCGTGCTGGTCGTGGCGCGCACACGTCTTGCAGCCATGAACCTCGCCAAGGCCTTCCGCGAACGCGCGACGAAGAAGGTTTACTGGGCGCTGGTGAAGGGTGTGCCGAAGAAGCGGGAAGGGCGCATCTCCTCCTGGCTGGTCAAGGAACCGGGTCCCGACGGCGACCGCATGCGCGTGGCCCGGCATGGCGAAGAGGGCGCGGACCATGCCGTGTCCAATTACCGTGTCGTGGAGCAGGCTGGCACGGCGCTGACATGGCTGGAGATGGAGCCCTACACCGGCCGGACGCACCAGCTTCGCGTCCATGCCGCGAGCATCGGCTGTCCGATCATCGGCGATCCGAAATATTTCGAGGCTGATCAGAACTGGGAGATGCCAGGCGGCATCCAGAACCGCCTGCATCTCCACGCCCGGCGCATCGTGATCCCGCATCCGGGCGGCAGCGGCACGGTCGACGTGACCGCTCCCTTGCCGCCGCATATGGTGCAGAGCTGGAACCTGCTCGGCTTCGAAGAGGCCGACGCGGAGAGCGAGGGCTGATCTCGCCGTCGCTGCTGCCTATATGCAGGGGATTCAGCCGCTCATGAACTGGAGACGCCCATGCGCGACTTATTGAACGATCTCGATGCGAGCCGGTTTCTTTCCGATCCAGATCCGGTGAAGCGTGCGCGCAACCAGATGAAGGCGGCGCTGCCGAAGCGCTTCTACAAGGCGGTCACGACGGCGGAAGAGGAGGGCGGCCATCTCGTCAAGCTGGACGGCCGTTCGGTACGGGCGCCGGCGGGCGCCGTACTGGTGCTGCCGAACGCCGCTGCGGCGAAGCTCGTCGCGGACGAATACGCCGCTCAGCAGGAGCATATCGATCCTCTCACCATGCCGGTCACCCGGCTCGCCAACACGGCTTTCGACGGCGTGGCCTCGGCGGCGGATGCCGTGCTGGAGGACGTGCTCAAATTCTCGACGACCGACCTCCTCTGCTATCGCGCCGATGCGCCCGACGCGCTGGTGGAGCGTCAGGCCGAAGCCTGGGACCCGGTGCTCGACTGGGTACGCACCGAACTTGGCGCGCGCTTCCTGCTCGCCGAAGGGGTAATGCATGTGGAGCAGCCGCGCGAGGCGATCGGCGCGGTGGCGGTGCATCTGCGCAAGCGCGCTGAGCCTTTCCGGCTCGCCGCCATCCATCTGATGACGTCGCTCACCGGCTCGGCGCTTCTGGCGCTTGCGGTGGAAGCGAAGGCTATCGATGCCGAGACTGCATGGGCAGCCGCGCATGTTGACGAGAACTGGAACATCGAACATTGGGGCGACGATGCCGAGGCGGTGGCGCGGCGGGTGAGCCGCAAGCGCGACATGATGGCCGCCGTGACGTTGCTCGATGCTCTCGATGCGGCCTAATTCTGCATCCTGAGCAGCACGGCGCCAGAGAGCGTCACGAAGACCGAGACGATCTTCGCCAGGTTGACGCGCTCTTTCAGGAAGAGCGTGCCGATGATCAGCGCGAAGACGAGGCTTGTCTCGCGCAGCGCCGAGACGAGCGCGATGGGGGCCTGCGTGAAGGCCCAGGTCACCAGCGCATAGGCGACGAAGGAGAGCGGCCCGCCGATCCAGAGCGACCGCCGGCAGTTCCTGAGTGCGACGGCTACCACGTCGCGCCGGAAGAACGACATGCCGATGCACATCATGGCGCAGTTCAGAAGCGAGGCCGAGCCGTAGAAGGCCACGCTGTTGCCGGCAAGGCGCGCGCCGATGCCGTCGTTCAGGGAATAACTGGAGATGAAAAGGCCGGTAATAAGGGCAAGCGTGCATGACACGACGTTGAGCCGGCCATCGGTCTTCGCGGTCAGGACGAGGCTGATCAGGCCGAGCCCGATCGTCGCCACCGCCGCGGTCTCGATCGGCGTCAGGGTCTCGCCCAAGACGACGCCGGCTGCGGCGGCCGTGATCAGCGGCGCGACGCCGCGCGCGATCGGGTAGACCTGGCTCAAATCCCCCACCCGGTAGGCGCTCGTCAGGAACAGGAAATAGCCCGTGTGCAGCACCGCCGAACTTGCGACCAGCGGCCATGCCTCCCGTGCCGGCAGGCCGGTATAGAAGAGGCAGACAAGGCCCATCAGCGCGCTTCCGATCGATACCGCAAGCGCGCCGGCCATCTTGTCGGGCTGGGATTTCAGAAGCGCATTCCAGCCCGCATGGAGCAGGGCGGCAAACAGGATGATGGCGACGATGGAAGTGGACATGCCCGGGATTTTCAGTCGCTATTAATGTTAGCCGGCGTTGATACGGCAAGCTGCTTTTGCAGGATACGGCCATGGCAGGCAAGTTCATGGGCCTGCACCACAAATGTTGCGCAATAAAGGAAAAAGCCCCGCCATTGCTGGCGGGGCTCATGCAGGCGCGCGGCTGTGCCGTCAGACTGAATAATACATATCGAATTCGACCGGATGCGGCGTCATGTCGAAGCGCAGCACCTCGGCCATCTTCAGTTCGATGAAGCTGTCGATCTGGTCGTCATCGAAAACGCCGCCGGCCTTGAGGAAGGCGCGGTCCTTGTCGAGGCTCATCAGCGCCTCGCGCAGCGAACCGCACACGGTCGGGATGCGCTTCAGTTCCTTCGGCGGCAGGTCGTAAAGATCCTTGTCCATCGGCTGGCCGGGATGGATCTTGTTCTTGATGCCGTCGAGGCCGGCCATCAGGAGAGCGGCGAAGGCGAGATAGGGGTTCGCGCCCGGATCGGGGAAGCGGACCTCGACGCGCTTCGATTTCGGCGAGGCGCCGAATGGGATGCGGCACGACGCCGAGCGGTTGCGCGCCGAATAGGCGAGCAGCACCGGCGCCTCGAAGCCCGGCACCAGCCGCTTGTAGGAATTGGTCAGCGGGTTGGTGAAGGCGTTGATCGCCTTGGCGTGCTTGATGACGCCGCCGATATAATAGAGGCAGCTTTCCGACAGGCCGGCATATTCGTTGCCGGCGAACATCGGCTTGCCTTCCTTCCAGATCGACTGGTGGACATGCATGCCCGAGCCGTTGTCGCCATAGACCGGCTTAGGCATGAAGGTCGCGGTCTTGCCGTAAGCATTGGCGACCTGGTGCACGACATATTTGTAGATCTGCGTCTTGTCGGCGTTGCGCACCAGCGTGTCGAACTTCATGCCGAGCTCGTGCTGGGCGGAAGCGACCTCGTGGTGGTGCTTCTCCGTCCGCACGCCCATTTCGGCCATCACCGAAAGCATTTCCGAGCGCATGTCCTGCAAGGCGTCGACCGGCGGCACCGGGAAATAGCCGCCCTTGACGCGCGGGCGGTGACCCATATTGCCGGTCTCGTAGTCAGTGTCGTCGTTCGACGGCAGCTCGTTGGAATCGAGCTTGAAGCCGGTATTGAAGGGGTCGGCCTTGTATTTCACGTCGTCGAAGACGAAGAATTCGGGCTCCGGCCCGACATAGACGGTGTCGCCGATGCCTTCCGCCTTCATATAGGCCTCGGCCTTCTTGGCCGTGCCGCGCGGGTCGCGATTATAGGACTCGCCCGAGACCGGATCGAGGATGTCGCAGAGGATGACCATGGTCGACTGCGCGAAGAACGGGTCCATATGGACCGTGTCGGTGTCGGGCATCAGCACCATGTCGGATTCGTTGATGGCCTTCCAGCCGGCGATCGAGGAACCGTCGAACATGACGCCGTCGGCGAACATGTCCTCGTCCACCTCGGCGATGTCCATGGTCAGGTGCTGGAGCTTGCCCTTCGGATCGGTAAAGCGCAGGTCAACGAACTTTACCTCGTTGTCCTTGATCTGCCGCATGATGTCGTCTGCAGTCGTCATTTCTGAGTTTTTCCCTATGACAAATTATGATGTGACAGTCTGATTGCTGTGGACGCCGCCTCTCAGACGGCGTCGATCCCGGTTTCGCCCGTGCGGATACGGATGACTTCCTCGACATTCGACACGAAGATCTTGCCGTCGCCGATGCGGCCGGTCTGGGCCGCCTTGCGGATGGCCTCGATAGCCGCTTCCACCATGTCGTCGCCGAGGACCACCTCGACCTTCACCTTGGGCAGGAAGTCGACCACGTATTCGGCGCCGCGATAAAGCTCCGTGTGGCCCTTTTGCCGGCCGAAGCCCTTGGCTTCGGTCACCGTGATTCCTTGAAGCCCAACCTCCTGGAGCGCTTCCTTCACCTCATCGAGCTTGAAGGGTTTGATGATCGCCTCGATCTTCTTCATTTCAGGTCTGCTCTCCATTCGGTTGAGACGGTGCGATACCCGCTTCGCCCAAGGCTTAGCACGAAGCGTGCCAAACCGTTCGGGAGCGGTTGGGCTGTCACATACTGGCGCCGCGCCTAAGCCTGATATGACAATCCAGCGCCAAAAGCGATGACCTGATGACTGATCAGCCTATATTCGCCGACGGTCCTGATCGAAAACGAGGCATATTGCCTGTTTATTATGCAGTTCAGTGTGCGGGCGACGGCCAGGACGGCGCCCGCTTGCCGATGATTGCGGCAATGCCGGAAAGAGCCCTATGGTCGTGTCGATCCGCTGATTTGGATCGTCAGGAGTCGGGGAACGATGGCGCATGAATTGCTGACGCCGGACGAAATGGCAGAGGTGGACTGGCTTGCCATCGAGGCGGGGCCGTTCACCGGCATCGACCTGATGCGGCGGGCCGGCGCGGCGGTGGCGGCGGAAATTCTGGAACGGTTTCCCGATGCCGCTGCCGTGCATGTCCTTTGCGGACCGGGCAATAATGGCGGCGACGGCTATGTCGTGGCGCGATTGCTGGCGGAAGCAGGCGTGGATATCCGCGTCTGGAGCCTGGCGGCGCCGAAGCCCGGCACGGATGCGACTTTGGCCGCGGGCGAATGCCCGGTGCCGGCGCAACCGCTTGGCGGGTTTCGCGCCGGCGCGGGCGAAGTGGTGGTCGATGCGCTCTTCGGCGCAGGGCTTTCCAAGGCTATTACCGGTGTGGCGGCGGCGGCGGTCGCCGAGGTCGAGCGCTCCGGCGCGCGCGTGGTGGCGATCGATCTTCCCTCGGGCATTTCTGGCGCGAGCGGCAGGGTGCTGGGCGTCGCGTCGCGCGCAGAACTCACCGTCACCTTCTTCCGGCTGAAGCCGGGGCACCTGCTTTATCCCGGTCGTGGCTATTGCGGGGAGACGGTTATGGCCGACATCGGCATTCGGGACGACGTTCTGGAAAAGGTCCGGCCGGGCGCCTTCGAAAACGCCCCGGCGCTCTGGCAGGGCGCGTTGCCCTTTCCGGGCGTCGAGACCCACAAATACAAGCGCGGCCATGCCTGCGTCTTTTCGGGCGGTCCATCGGCGACCGGCGCGGCACGGCTGGCCGCGATGGCCGCAGCGAGGATCGGGGCAGGGGCCGTCACTGTCCTTTCGCCCGCTGCCGCGATGCTCGTCAACGCCTCGCATCTGACCGCCGTCATGCTGGCGAAGGTGGACGACGCCACCGACCTAAACGCCTTCATCGAACGGCGCAAGCCGAACGCCTTCGTGCTCGGCCCGGGCTTCGGCGTAGGTGAAAAGGCGCGCGAACTGGCGCTGGCGGTGCTGGAAAACGGTGACAGCGGCGGGCTGGTGCTCGACGCTGACGGCATCACCTCGTTCCGAGATGCGCCGGCCTCTCTCTTCATCACGGCCGGCTCGGGGCATGCGCCCCCGCTCGTGCTGACGCCGCATGAGGGCGAGTTCGCCAGGCTTTTCCCCGGGCTTGCCGAGGACGCGGCCCTATCCAAGCTCGACAAGGCCCGGCGGGCGGCGGAGCGCTCCCACGCCGTCGTCATCTACAAGGGACCCGACACGGTGATCGCCGCGCCCGACGGACGGGCCGCGATCAACGCCAACGGCACGCCCTTCCTGGCGACGGCCGGATCGGGCGACGTGCTCGCCGGCATGACTGCCGGGCTTCTGGCGCAAGGCATGCCGGCCTTCGAAGCGGCCTGCGCCGCGGTGTGGATGCATGCCGAGGCCGGCAGCCGTTTCGGCGCCGGGCTGATCGCGGAGGATTTGCCGGGGCTGCTTCCGGAGGTGTTGGAGGAGGTTTTTGAGGCGATCCGTAGTCTTGTCGCGCCCTCGAAGGACGCACTGCGACAAGGCCGACGCCCAACTAAGCCCTGACCCGCTCCGCTTTCGGATCATACATGGGCTTCAGCGACGCCTCGGCCGGGAAGCGTTCGCCGGCGATTTCGATCTCGTAGCGCGAGGAAAGCACATCCGCTGCGCTTTCGCCTTCGGAGGGCACGTAGCCGAGGCCGACCGCGCCGCCGAGATGGTGGCCGTAATTGCCTGATGTGATCGTGCCGACGATCCTGCCGTCGCGCAGGATCGCCTCGTTGTGAAAGAGAAGCGGCTCGGGGTCGGTCAACCGGAACTGCACCAGCCGGCGCGACAGGCCGGCATCCTTCTTGCGCAGCACGGCGTCGCGGCCGATGA
>JBDZVC010000108.1:0-2756 GCA_040255475.1 Phyllobacteriaceae bacterium
TGCATCAGGAAGAACATGATGACCGGCGGCATCGCCGCCACGATCGCGCCGGCGGAGACGAGCTGCCATGACGAAACCCACTGGCCGTTCAGCGTGTAGAGCCCGGCGGTCACCGGCTGGGTCGAGGCGCCCTGCGTCAGCACCAGCGCCCAGAAATAATCGTTCCAGACGAAGGTGAAGATGAGGACGGCGAGCGCCGCGATCGCCGGCCGCATCAGGGGCAGCACGATGTACCAGAAGATGCGGAATTCGGAGACGCCCTCGACACGCGCCGATTCGAGCAGTTCGTAGGGCAGCGCCTTGATGAAATTGCGCATGAAGAGTGTGCAGAAACCCGTCTGGAAGGCGACGTGGAAGAGGACCAGCCCGGTCGCCGTGTCGTAGAGACCGAGCTTCAGGGTGAGGTCGCGCACCGGCACCATCAGGATCTGGAACGGCACGAAATTGCCGGCGACGAAGACGAAGAAGATGAAAAGATTGCCGCGGAATTTGTAGGTCGAAAGTGCGAAGCCGGTCAGGCAGGAAAGCGCCACCGCGCCGATGACGGCGGGAATGGTGATGCGGAAGGAGTTGAAGATGTAGCGGCCCATCGGCGATTGCTGGAACACGTCCACATAGTTCCAGGCCGCAAGCTGGCTCGGCACGCCGAAATAGTTGCCGGCTGCAAGGTCGCTCGCCGGCCGGAACGAGGTGACGGCGATGCCGATCAGCGGCAGCAGCCAGACGATGAGCGCGATGGGCAGCGCGATCTGGTAGGCGGCGCGGGCGGCAGGGGTGGCTTTCTCGATCGGTCGCGGGAACATTGCGCGGTTACTCCCTGTCCCGTGGGGGGAGTTCCCGGCGAATCGATGCAGGCAGCCCGGCCCGTATCAGATCGTAGGAGAGCGCGATCCGATCCCGAAGTTCCCGCGCCTCTGCCGTCTCCGGCAGACGGACCCAGCTTCTGTGCAGATATTTCGCGGTTTCGGCGGCGCCTGCCTCCTTCAGCATCTCCGCGGTCTCGACATCGCGGCATTTGACCGCGACGCCGGGCGCGACGGCGCCGATCAGGGCGAACATCTTGCCGCCGACCTTCCAGGCGTCATGGCCGCCGCCCCAGGGACCGGAGACCTCGGCGCCCGGCAATTTCCAGCAAATGTCTGCCACGCGGCGGCGGAAGGCGTCGCTCATCTCAGCCCTCGCGCTCGGTCTTGACCATGTGCCAGACGAAACCGGTGATGAAGAACATCATGATGATGAACAGCACCACCGCGATCGCCGCGCCGTAGCCCATGCGGTAGCCATATTCGGAAAGCGCCTCCTCGAACATGTAGTAGGAGAGTACGCGGCTCGACCCGTAGGGGCCGCCGTCCGTCATGATTGAGATCAGGTCGAAGGAGCGCAGCGCGCCGATGATCGTGACGACCACGGCGATGAAGGTCGCGGGGCGCAATTGCGGCAGGATCACGTGCCACAGCATGCGCCAGCCGCGCGCGCCGTCGAGCCGGCCTGCCTCGATCTGGTCCGGTGACACATTGTTCAAGCCGGTGAGGTAAAGGATCATGCAATAGGCGATCTGCGGCCAGAGCCCCGCCGCGATGATGCCGTAGGTGACGTAGCGCGCATCGGCCAGCACGGCGATCTTTCCTAGCCCGAGCGCCTCGGTGATCTGCGGGAAGATGCCGATATTCGGCGCATAGAACCACGAGAAGATCAGCCCGACCACGACCTGGCTGATGACGAAGGGGAAGAAGAAAAGCGACTTGTAAAGCCGTATGCCGACGACGTTCTGGTTGAGGAAGATGGCGATGGCGAGCCCTGCCGGCACCGCCAGCATGTAGAGCACCAGCCAGATGATGTTGTTCTTCAGCGATACGTAGAAGGCCGGGTCGTGGAACAGTTCCGTATAATTGCCAAGGCCGATCCAGACCTTGGCGCTCAACCCGTCCCAATCGTAGAAGCTGATCCGGATCGACTCGAAGATCGGGATGACGACATAGACGGCGAACATGATGGCGCCCGGCGCCAGGAAAAGGATCGGCGCCAGCCTGCGCTGGTTGCGATGCCAGTAGCCGCGCCGGGGCGGCGTGGCGGCGAAACTAGCCGTGGCCGAGGAACTCATGTCGCATTCCTGCGCTTTTTGTTGCTCCGGGTGAAGGCGCGTGAAGCACCGGTTCGGCCGTAGATCCCGAGCGGCCGACCAAGGGCCGGCCGCCCGATCTGGTTACTTGTAGGCCTGCTTCTCGGCCCGATCGAGCTGCTTCAGGATCTGGTCGATATCGTCGGGCTGGGCCATGAAGTGCTGGAAGCCTTCCATGCCCGCCTTGGCCATGGCTGCCGTTGCGTCGCGGTCATAGAACTGGGCAAGGCCCGCCGCGTTCGACAGAAGGTCGAAACCCTGCTTCAGGAACTTGTCGTCGGCCACCTTCGACTGGTTGTTGACCGGAAGCTGGCCGAGGATCTTGTTCATCTCAGCCTGCGTTTCGGGGCTGGCGAGGAAGGCCAGGAACTTCTTCGCTTCGGGTATGTTCTTAGCCTTGGCCGGGATATGGACAGTATCGGTCGGTGCGTCCTCGGCGTCCGGGATGCTGGGATCGATGGTCGGGAACTTGACGAAGCCGATCTGGTCTTCCTTCAGGCCGGCATTCTTCATCACGTCCACGGCGAAATTGCCCATCAGGTACATCGCCGCCTTGCCCTGCGCGAAGAGCGGCACGGCGTCCTGCCAGTCGAGCGCGGCGGCGTTGTCGATGAAGTAGCCGGGCTTCACCAGTTCG
>JBDZVC010000108.1:2856-12368 GCA_040255475.1 Phyllobacteriaceae bacterium
AGGGCACCTTGCCGGCGGTCAGGTCCATGTGGAACTGGTAGCCGTTGGTCCTGAGGTCGAGATAGTCGAACCAGCCCGCCGCCGGCCATAGCGGCTTGGTGCCGATGGCGAAAGGCGTGATGCCGGCCTCCTTCAGCTTCTTGCAGGCTGCGAGCAATTCGTCCCACGTCTTCGGCGGCTCGATGCCCTTATCCTTGAAGATGTCGGCACGATAGTAGATGCCCCATTGGTAGTAGGTGTAGGGGACGCCCCATTGCTTGCCGTCGATCGTCATCGAGGGCAGAGCGGATTTTAGCTGCTTGTCGAGGTTGTTTTCCTTCCACACGTCGGAAACGTCGGCGAAGAGCCCGGCATTGACGAAGGGCGCCATGCGGTTGCCGGCGTACCAGTTGGCGAGGTCCGGCGCATCGGCGGTCAGGAAGTTGCGGATGGCGCTCTTGTAGCCTTCATGGTCGAACTTGTTCCATTTGACCTTGATGTCCGGATTGGCCTTCTGGAACGCGTCGATCAGGTATTCGAATGCCTTTTGCGGCGCAGGGTCCGACGTGTCCGTATTGATGACGAGCTGACCCGCCAGGGCCTGGGATGCCAGAAGCGCCGAGATGGCCGCGCCAGCCAGCATGGATTTCAGCCGAAATTTCATGAAACTTCCTCCCGGAATTGGTTTCCGGCCCTAAAGGCTCCTCGCCTCGCCGAAAACGCCGTCTGTCTAAGGCCTGCCAGCCAATTAATTCCACTATATGGAATACAATTTGACTATTCAGAATTATTCCGCCATGCTATCGGGCTTGTCAAGGCAATTGAATATCGTCGGAGCAGGCTATGCCGCGGCGCGCGGACAGCAATGAAGCCGGGGCCAATGCCACCGGAACGCTAGGAAAGGCGATGGACGTGCTCGATGCGGTTGCGTGTGCCCCCACGCCGCTGCGCTTCACCGATCTGTTGAAGAAGATCGACCAGCCGCGCGGCACGCTGCACCGGCAGATATCCAATCTGGTCGAGGAAGGGTTGCTCTCGGTGCGCGGCGATCATTCCTATGAACTCGGCATTCGTCTCTTGCGGCTGGCATCGAAGGCATGGTCGGACAATCAGTTCCGTCTGGTGGCCGAACCGCATCTGCGCAGGCTGCACGACGCCACCGGCGAGACGGTGCATCTCGGCGTGCTGAGCGGCTCCGAGGTTGTTTATCTCGACAAGGTCGAAGGACGGCAGATGGTGCGAATGCACTCCCAGATCGGCAACGCCTCTCCGGTCTATTGCACCGGCGTCGGCAAGGCGGCGCTGTCGGCGCTGCCCGATGACGAGATCGAGCGCCGCATCTCGTCGCTCCGGTTCCATCCCTATACGCCGACCACCTTGCCCGATGCCGATGCGTTGCGGCGCGAGATCGCCGAAATCCGGCGAACCGGCGTCGCTTACGACCGGGAAGAGCACGAGCCGGGCATCCACTGCGTTGCCGCGCCTGTTCATTCGCGAGCCCGCGATTTCACGGCCGGCGTTTCGGTGACCGCGCCGGCCTACCGGATACCCATGGCGAAGCTGGTGGAATGGGAGCCTCTGGTGCGCCAGTGCGTGGCCTCGATCATGGAAGACATGGCGAGCCGGCTCGGTCCACGTTCGTGACACCAACGGGGAAGCCATGACCGGCTTCGGGGCGGCAGGACAGGGAGGAAGATCGATGTCAGGCGTAGAACTGAAGGAAGTCAGTAAATCCTTCGGCAATGCGGAGGTCATCCACAATATCAGCCTGTCGGTCGCGGCGGGAGAGTTTGTCGTCTTCGTGGGTCCGTCGGGTTGCGGCAAGTCGACGCTTCTGAGGCTGGTCGCCGGCCTGGAGGATGCGACCGCCGGCACGATCTCCATCGGCGGCCGCGATGTTACGCGCGTCGATCCGGCCGACCGCGGCATCGCCATGGTGTTCCAGTCCTATGCGCTCTACCCGCACATGACGGTCGAGGAGAATATGGGCTTCGGCCTGCGCATGACGGGTACGGACCGCGCCGTCGTTGCCGAGCGCGTCAGGAAGGCGGCCGCCATCCTGCATCTCGACCAGCTTCTGAAGCGCAAGCCGAAGCAATTGTCGGGCGGCCAACGCCAGCGCGTCGCCATCGGCCGGGCCATCGTGCGCGAACCTCAGGTCTTCCTCTTCGACGAACCGCTGTCGAACCTCGACGCGGAACTGCGCGTGCAGATGCGGCTGGAGATCGCCAAGCTGCACAAGGACCTCGGCGCCACCATGATCTACGTCACCCATGACCAGGTCGAGGCGATGACGCTGGCCGACAAGATCGTCGTGCTCAGGCTCGGCGGGGTCGAGCAGGTCGGCTCGCCGCTCGAGCTCTACCGCGACCCCGACAATGTCTTTGTTGCCGGTTTCATCGGCTCGCCGAAGATGAATTTTTTGCGCGCGAAGGTGATCAGACGCGGAAACGGAAAGATCCGTGTTTCGCTGCCGGATTTCGGCGGCGTGGAAGTTCCGATCGCGCTCAAGGGCGAGGCTCCGGCAAATGGCGCCGAGCTGAGCCTCGGCATACGTCCGGAGCATTTCGACCCAACTGGTTCGGTGCGCCTGAAGACCAGGGTCGACGTCATCGAGAATCTCGGCGGTGCCTCCTATGCCTATTCGCGGGCGGGAGAGGAACAGCCGCTGACCATCGAGTTGCGCGATGCAGGCGACATTGCCGAGGGGGGCATGATCGAGACCGGCTTCGAGCCCGGGGACGCTTTTCTTTTTGATCCGGAAAGCGGTGCGCGCATCCGTTAAACTTGTGTCCTATACTCCAGTTTAGAATAGTTCTAAATCATTGATTCTCTGGAATAATTCCAGAAGATAGCATTTGACAACCACCCACGCGACAGTGTTTATGACCCATCGCGCCTGGGGCGCATCCCTTTGATGTCAGGGCCTTGGACCCTTTCGATTGGAGGCAATGATGCCGGTTAACTGGTGCCCGCGCCGTGACGCGGGGAACGGGCCGTTGAGGCGGCCGTCGAATCCTGTTCCCATGCTCTCGAATTCCTGCTTGGCCGTACAGGCAACCGGAGCGGACGATGCAGCCCGGCGCCTCGGATCATGACTGCCTGGGAGGCTGCTATTTCGAGCGGCCCGCCGAAAAGCTCGTGCTGGAAGGCTATCGCCATTGGACGGCCGGCTACGATACCGGCTCCGTCGTCCCATGGGAAATGGCGTGGGGTCTTTATTCGGGCATTCTCGGCAGTTCGAACGCGCGCATCGCGCTGGCCGAACTTTCCCATTTCATCCGCACACTCGGGCGTTGCGCGCATTGCCCGCTGCGCGCCTTCCCTTTCGGTGCCCACCATATCTGCCGCGAAGAATGCCTGACGCTCGGCCTCATAGCCGCCAACCAGTATGGTGACGCGCAGGCGGCGGAGCTTTGCCTTGGAGCGCTCGCCTGTGCGCCGAGACTCCGCGAGGTAGGCGAGGCGGCAACGGATTTCGCCGCTACCCTTTCCCGCTTCGAGCAGAAGCTTCTGCCGATCCCCGCCGGTGTCATCGAGGATATCCTCATGCGTGCCCGGACGCCCTCCGGCCATGGAACAGTTCATTGAGAGCGGCCATGATCAGCGTCGGTCTTGAGAGGCGTCTTGCCGTCGTGGCGACGGCGGCAGTCACGCTTGCGATCTGGGTATTGCCGGCAAGCGCAGCGTCCGCCGCCGAAATCCATCCGCAGAGGATAACGAGTAGGATCGATCAAAGCGATCCGGGCAAACCGGCGGCGTCCGGGGATATTATAGGGCTTGCGATACGGAATGTTATACCATAACAAGCTTTATTGATTTACGAGGGGATATGACCATGAACAGAAACGCTTTGCTGCTTGCTGCGGCACTGGCTTTCACGCTGCCGGGAGCGGCCTTCGCGGCGGATGACGTGAAGCCTGTCGAAGCGGCCGAAACGCCGAACTACCCCTATATCGCGGGTAAGCTCAATCTCGAACTCGACAACGACTGGCTGTTCCACTCGGACGATCCGTCGGCCGAATTCAATAACCTCTATCTGAGCTCGAACACGCTAGCGGTCAAGCTGGGACTGACGCAGGTCTTCTCGATCAATCTCGGTTGGACGCTGGAGCAGGTGAAGGATCAGAGCGGGCCCAGGAATTGCACCATGTGCGATATCGGGCTCTACATGGATACGCTCGATTTTCAGGCCGATGTCGGCAACTGGTCGTTCACCGCCGGCAAGCACGAGCCCGCCTTCGGCTTCGCCTGGGACATCGCACCCGGCGTCTTCGGCACCAACTATGCCGAGGATTACGAGCTTTCCGAAGTGTGGGGCCTCGGCGCCGCCTACACGTTCAACACCGATTTCGGCAAGCATACGCTGGCGGTCAACACGTTCTTCGCCGATACCACCGTGCTTTCTGAATCGCTTTTCACCAATCGCGGCCGCGCGCATCTCGGCGATGGTGGCGCCGGCAATACCGGCCGGCTCGATAATTTCGCCGTGACCCTGTTCGGCGAGGAGATCCCGAGCCTGCCCGGCTTCAAGTACAATATCGGCTACCGCCACCTGTCCGCGGGCCGCGGTGACTATGGCGACGAGAACGGCGTCATCCTTGGCCTGGCGAAGGAAACCGAGCTCGGCAACGACCTGAAGCTCGGGCTTCTCGGCGAGGTCGCCTATTTCGACAATTACGGCGGTACCGACGAGAACGCGACCTATGCGACACTTGGCGCATCATTGGCGCGCGGCCCCTGGCACGGCGAGCTGACCGGCGAAATCCGGCACTTCGACGTTGCCGGGACCGACCATCTGGTCCAGGTATCGGCAGGTTATGGCTTCGAAAGCGGCTATGATTTAAGCGTCGGCTATGCCTTCGAACATGCCGAGGGTATCGACAACCAGTATGTCGGTGTGCGACTGACCAAGTGCTTCAACTTCGCGACGAGCGGCCCGAAGCCGGAATGCTGATCGAACCCAAATGCTGATCTGTCACTGCAACATCATCCAGGAAAAGGAAATCGAGGCCGCAATCGTCGCGCTTCTCGATGCCGATCCCTGGCAGCTCATCGTGCCGGCGAAGGTTTATCATTCGCTCGGCAAGCGAGGACGTTGTTGCGGCTGCTTCCCGAATGTGGTGGAAATCATCATCCGGGTCACGGAAGAATATCATTGCCGTTCCAGAATCGGCGGCGATGATATAGTTCCGTTCCTGGACAGAGTGCGCGAATTGCGCGGCCACTACGGGAGCAGAAGCCATGAAAGGCGAAACGCAGGTCATCGAGCGGCTTAACGAGGCGCTTTTCCTCGAACTCGGCGCGGTCAACCAGTATTGGGTTCACTACCGGCTTCTGGATGACTGGGGTTTCAAGAAGCTGGCGAAGAAGGAGCGCGAGGAATCCATCGAGGAAATGCACCACGCCGACCGGCTGATCGAGCGCATCATCTTCCTTGAGGGCCATCCGAACGCGCAATCCGTGGCGCCGCTGCGCATCGGCCAGAACGTCAGGGAAGTGCTGGAAGCGGATCTCGCCGGCGAATACGACGCCCGCACCTCCTACAAGAAATCGCGCGAGATCTGCCACGACCTCGGCGACTACGTCAGCATGCAGCTATTCGAGGAACTCCTGAAGGACGAGGAAGGCCATATCGATTTCCTCGAAACGCAGATCGAGCTTTTGAAATCGATCGGCGAGGAGCGCTACGGACTGCTCAATGCCGCCTCCGCCGACGACGCCGAGTAGGGAACGGGATTCCAGGTCCATCGGTTATTAAGAGGGCGCCGTGGCGTCCCATTCGGCACCATATCGCGCCGGTGATCCGGCTGTCCCGTAGAGTCCCCGGGCTTGCCAAGCCGCTTCGTTTGGCGCATCCAAGCGACCCATAAAAAAAAATTCACAAGGGGAAGGAAAATGGGGCTGCATCCCGACAGGCTTTTTCCGATCGAGCCGTCCGCCCGCGACATTGCCCGTCGGCTTTATGGGGAGGTCGCCGGCCTGCCGCTCGTCTCTCCGCACGGCCATACCGACCCCTCCTGGTATGCGAAGGACCAGCCTTTCCCCGATCCCGCGACGCTCTTCGTCAAGCCCGACCACTACGTGACCCGCATGCTCTATTCGCAGGGCATAAGGCTGGAGCAGCTCGGCGTCGCGCGCCGCGACGGCGACCCGGTGGAGGCAGACGGCCGCAGGATCTGGCGCCTGTTCGCCGAGAATTTCTATCTTTTCGCCGGCACGCCCTCCAGGCTGTGGTTCGAGCATTCGCTGGAAACGGTGTTCGGCATCGCCGAGCGGCTCGGGCCCGGCAATGCCGATGCGCTCTACGATCGCATTTCCGACGCCCTGCAGACAGAGGAACTGCGGCCCCGCGCGCTTTACCGCAAGTTCAACATCGAGGTGATCGCGACGACGGACAGCGCGCTTGACGATCTCGCCTCGCATGACGCCATCCGCGCCTCGGGCTGGGATGGCCGCGTCGTTCCCACCTACCGGCCGGACGCCGTCGTCAATCCCGACAGCGCCGGTTTCGCCGACAATGTGAAGAAGCTGGTCGAGATGACCGGCAACGCACTGGACTGGAATGGCTACCTTGCCGCGCACCGCGCACGGCGCGCCTATTTCAGGGAGCGCGGCGCGACCGCGACGGATCACGGCCATCCGAGCGCCCGTACCGCAGACCTGTCGCAACCCGCCGCCGCCCTTCTCTTCGAACGCATCCTGTCCGCCGAACACTCCGCGGAGGACGCCGAGATCTTCCGGGCACAGATGCTTACCGAGATGGCCCGCATGAGCATCGATGACGGCTTGGTCATGCAGATCCATCCCGGCTCCCACAGAAACCACAATCCGAGCCTGTTCGCCGCCTTCGGGCCTGACATGGGTGCCGATATCCCGCAGCCGACCGATTATGTGCGGGCGCTGAAGCCGCTGCTCGATGCGTTCGGCAACGATCCGCGCCTGACCCTCATCCTCTTCACCCTCGACGAGACAGCCTATTCACGCGAACTGGCGCCGCTTGCGGGGCACTATCCGGCGCTGAAGCTCGGGCCCGCCTGGTGGTTCTTCGACAGCCCCGAAGGCATGCGCCGCTTCCGCGAGACGACGACTGAGACGGCCGGCTTCTACAACACGGTCGGCTTCAACGACGACACGCGCGCCTATCTCTCCATTCCCGCGCGCCATGACATGGCCCGCCGCGTCGACTGCGCCTATCTGGCTCGTCTGGTCGCCGACCACCGGCTGGAAGAGGAAGAAGCGCGAACCATCGCGCGTGACCTGGCTTACGGCCTGGCTAAGGCGGCCTACCGGCTTTGAACCCGGGTGTCGCGCCGACGGCGGCCGGAAAGTGGTCGGGAATGGTGCCGCTTGTCAGACTCGAACTGACGACCCCATCATTACGAATGATGTGCTCTACCAACTGAGCTAAAGCGGCAGGCCCGGCCCGAAACGCCGGTGGCGCGGGTGATAGCCGCATTGCGGGGCGATTTCAAGCCACTTTGGCTGCCCGGTGTGCTCCGCGTGATTGTATACAGCAGCGGTTCTGCCCCGACGCCTCCTGATCGCGAACCTGTCCCGGACTTAAACAATAGTCGAAAGCATTAAAGGGTAGCCACATGTCGTATCCCGATATAATTTTAGGTCGTAGGGCGACATAATTCTCGATGTGTCGCCGCTTCTGGGAGGACGAGGAAATGCAGCAGGATAGTGGGGGGTGGTTTGCCCGGTCGCGCACCGTAGCCAAACCTGGATTCAGCCGCTGGATGGTTCCGCCGGCGGCGCTTTGTGTACATTTATGCATCGGCCAGGCCTATGCGTTCAGCGTTTTCAATTTGCCGATGACAAAACTGATCGGCATTCACGAATCGGCGCCGGATGATTGGAAGCTGACCCAGCTCGGCTGGATCTTCTCGCTGGCCATCTTCTTCCTCGGCGTTTCCTCGGCCGTTTTCGGCCGTTGGGTGGAGGAAGGCGGCCCGCGCCGCGCCATGTTCACCGCCGCCTGCTGCTGGGCCGGCGGCTTTCTCATTTCGGCGTTCGGCGTCTACATCCACAATCTCTGGATCATCTATCTCGGCTATGGCGTGATCGGCGGCATCGCGCTCGGCATCGGCTACATTTCACCGGTCTCGACGCTGATCAAATGGTTCCCGGACCGTCCCGGCATGGCCACCGGCATGGCCATTATGGGCTTCGGCGGCGGCGCCTTCATCGCCGCTCCGCTCTCGGTCTGGCTGATGAAGAGGTTCACCACCGATACCCATGTCGGCGTAATGGAAACCTTCGTCGTGCTCGGCATCGTCTATTTCGTCTTCATGATCGTCGGCTCGATCATCGTGCGCGTGCCGCCGCATGACTGGGCACCGGAAGGCTATGTGGCGCCTAAGGAAAACAAACTCATCAGCAAGAACGACGTCTTCGTCTACGACGCGCTGAAGACGCCGCAATTCTGGCTGATCTGGTGGGTGCTGTGCCTGAACGTGACCGCCGGCATCGGTGTGCTCGGCCAGGCTTCGGCGATGAGCCAGGAGATGTTCCCCGGTATCATCACGCCGATCGCCGCCGCCGGTTTCGTCGGCCTGATGAGCCTGTTCAACATGGGCGGGCGTTTCTGCTGGGCGACAGTGTCGGACTATATCGGACGCAAGAACACCTATTTCGTGTTCATGGTGCTCGGCTTCATCCTCTACTGCACGGTGCCGCATGCCGGCGCGATCGGCAGCGTGTCGTTGTTCGTGTTCTGCTTCCTCATCATCATCTCGATGTATGGGGGCGGCTTCTCGACCGTGCCGGCCTATCTGAAGGACATGTATGGCACACGCTATGTCGGCGCCATCCACGGCCTTCTGCTGACGGCGTGGTCGATGGCCGGCATCTTCGGGCCGGTGCTGGTCAACTACATCCGCGCCTACAATGTCAGCCACGGTGTTCCGAAGGCGCAGGCCTACAACACCACCATGTACATCATGGCGGCGCTCCTGGTGATCGGCTTCGTCTGCAATTTCCTGGTGAAGGCCGTGGACAAGAAGTACCACATGAAGCCGGAAGAAGACGACGCCGCGCTGGACGTCGCCGGCGAAGCGGCCGCGCGGGCCTGAGGAGGATCGATCATGAGCAACGGCAATCAGAACGGAACCACCACGCTTCATCTCGTGCTGGCCTGGGGTTTCGTCGGCATCCCGCTTGTGCTGGGTGTCCTCCAGACGCTCGTCAACGCGATGAAGCTGTTCCAGTAGGCTGAATTGCCCGGCCGTCGTCCCTAGAAGCGGCGGCCGGTTCTTTTCGTACACGACCCTCAACGCTGCGCTTCAGATCAGGAGTGCGGCGCAGCACGCTCCGGCAAGAGCCCGTCAGGCACCCGCGTTGCGGCCGTTCCGGATCTGCGGAGCGCGGGACGGAACGTCTTCGAAATCTCCGTCAGGCGCGTCGTCCGCCGCGCTCTCGTCCGTTTCCGGAAACTCCACGAACCTCGCCGGCGACAGTCGCCTGCGGTTGATGGTGACGTCGAACACGTCGAAGCGATTGTAATAGCCGACGACGTCGTGGAACTG
>JBDZVC010000567.1:0-2317 GCA_040255475.1 Phyllobacteriaceae bacterium
CGTAGAAGCCGCGCGTGTCGTTGACGACGATCGGCGTCTTCTTGATCGCGCGCACGTAGTCGATGGCCGTCGCGATCGCCTTGTCGCCGGTCTTCTTGCCGAGGATGATCTCGACCAGCATCATGCGATCGACCGGCGAGAAGAAATGGATGCCGATGAAATTCTTCGGCCGGACCGAATTCCTCGCCAGCCCGGTGATCGGAATGGTGGAGGTGTTGGAGGCGAAGATTGCGGAAGGCTTGAGCACCGCCTCGGCCTTCTCGGTTGCGCCCTTCTTCACTTCCGAATCCTCGAACACCGCCTCGATGACGAGGTCCGAGCCTTCGATGTCGGCATAGTCCGCCGTCGGCGTGATGAGCGAGAGCAGCTTTTCCTTCTCCGCTTCAGTGGCGCGGCCCTTCTTGATGAGCCCGTCCATCAGGCCAGCCGAATGCGCCTTGCCCTTCTCGGCAGACGGCATGTCGCGGTCGAGCAGCACGACCGGGATGCCGGCTTTGGCGGTCACGTAGGCGATGCCTGCACCCATGAAACCAGCGCCGAGCACACTGATTTTCTTGAACTTTGTCGGCGGTACGTTGGCGGGCCGGCGCGCACCCTTGTTCAATTCCTGCAGCGAGACGAAGAGCGAGCGGATCATCATCGCCGCCTCGGTCGTCTGCAATATTTCGGTGAAATAGCGCTGTTCGATCCTGAGTGCCGTGTCGAAAGGCACCAGCAGCCCCTCATAGACGCATTTCAGGACCGCCGCGGCAGCCGGGTAGTTGCCGTGCGTTTCGCGGCGCAGGATGGCGATGGCCGGCGGCCAGAGATTGGCGCCCGCAGCCGAAAAGACTGGACCGCCAGGCAGCTTGAAGCCCTTCTCGTCCCACGGCGCGACCGGCTTCAGGCCGGCGGCGATCATCGCCTTCGCTGCGTCGATCAGCTTGCCCGGCTCGACCACGTCATGGATGAGGTTCATGGCCTTCGCCTTCTTCGGCGACAGCGTCTGGCCCGAAGTCAGCATTTGCAGCGCTTCCTGCGTGTTGGCGAGACGAGGCACACGCTGCGTTCCCCCGGCGCCGGGGAAAAGGCCGACCTTGATCTCCGGTAGCGCCATCCTCACGCTCTCCGAATCCGCGGCTACCCGGCCATGGCAGGCGAGCGAAAGCTCGAAGGCGCCGCCCATGCAGGTGCCGTTGATGGCCGAGACCCATGGCTTGCCGGAAGTCTCGATCTTGCGGAAGAGCTGTGACATGCGACCCGCGCCCTCGAAGAGGAGGGCGATCGCTTGTCTGTGGTCCTTGGCCTCCTCGGCACGGAACCGGCCAAGCATGCGCTGGAGCATGGTGAGATCCGCGCCGCCGGAAAAGCTCTCCTTGCCCGACGTGACCACCACGCCCTTGACGGCGGCATCCGCGGTCACCTGATCCACGATCTTGTCGAGTTCCGCGATGACCTCCTCGGTGAAGACGTTCATCGACTTGTCCGGCATGTCCCAGGTGACGAGCGCGATCCCGTCCGCATCCGTCTCTATCGCGAAGTTGGTGTAGGTCATCGGGAACTCCTTCAGGCGGCCGCGCGGCCGGCAAGGCTGGCCAGCACGGTGTCGGTGGTTTCGATCGTGGCGAATTCGCCGGCGAGATTGGAAAGCGTCATCCGGTGAATCGCCTCGGCGCTTTCCGCCGTGCCGTCGAAACCGATCCGGTCGAACGTATAGCAGGCGTCGCCGACGAGCCTGGCGTCGAAGCCGAGATTGCCGGCCATCCGCGTGGTTGTCTCGACGCAGTGATTGGTGGTGATGCCGGCGATCACCAGCGTTTCATAACCGGCCCCGCGCAGCTTTTTCTCGAGGTCGGTGCCGATGAAGGCTGAATTGACCTTCTTGACCAGAACCAGTTCGCCCTCCAACTCGCGCGCTTCAGCGATCGGCTGGTAGCCGCTTCGGTCTGGTCCGAGCCGGGAACCCGGTTCGGTAGAAGCGTGGCGGATATGGAAGATCGCCATATCTCGATCCCGAAAGGCGGCGAGCAGGCGGCCGATATTGGCGAGCGCCTGCTTGTTGTTGCGGCGCTCGCCGGCCTGTTCCCGCTCGGCGAATGCCTGCTGGACATCGATCAGGACGAGCGCCGTCTTGCCGGGCCGGAGGGTCATCGCGCCTATACCCGCTCGATGATGGTCGCCGTGCCCATGCCGGCGCCGATGCACAGCGTCACAAGCGCCGTGTTGAGGTCGCGACGCTCCAGTTCGTCGAGCACGGTGCCGAAGATCATGGCGCCGGTGGCACCGAGCGGATGGCCCATGGCGATGGCGCCGCCATTGACGTTGATCCTGTCGTGCG